>JAISYZ010000049.1 GCA_031269545.1 Prevotellaceae bacterium | reverse complement strand
ACCCGCACTCCGCACAACCTCGAATTTACCGAAGAAGAACGCGGAAAAACGGTGTACGTAGCTATCTGCTGGCAAAACGAAAAAGGCGAAAAAGGCCCGTTCAGCGAAATCGAAAGCGCGATTGTTCCATAACCGCGTAGGGGCAACCCTTGCGGTTGCCCCTGAGATGAAAATCGAAAATGAAAGGGGACGCAGGAATGAGCGTCCCTTGTCGTATTCGTTATGGATTTTTGCTAACTGTGATTTCAGAAAAATAAAGGCACAGGTTCTGTTTTTTGATGTCGATCGCTATTTATCAGGTATTTTTGAGAAGAAATACTTATAATAGGAAAAGCAAAATTACGATGCAAGGCATTTATGATTAAATATTCAAATATGGCACAGTTTTACAATTGGTTAATCTAACTTCATTTAATAATTGTTTTTTTACTATCTTTGCAGCCAAATTTTTATTGAAATATTTTTTTTGTTATGAAATTCAAAGAATATAAAAACCTCAATCTGACGCAGATAAATAATGACATCCAGAGAAAATGGGACGAAGAACATACGTTCAGCCAAAGCGTCGAAACGCGCAAAGGCTGTCCTGTATTCACTTTTTACGAAGGTCCTCCATCTGCAAACGGCGTTCCGGGAATACATCACGTTATGGCTCGCGCTATAAAAGATATTTTTTGCCGATATAAAACTCAAAAAGGATTTCTGGTTAAGCGTAAAGCGGGCTGGGATACTCATGGATTGCCGGTAGAACTTGGAGTCGAAAAAATGCTCGGAATAACAAAGGAAGATATTGGAAAAAAAATTTCAGTTGACGAATACAATGCCGCCTGCCGTAAAGAAGTAATGAAATATACCGAACTTTGGGAAAAACTTACTCGCCAAATGGGATACTGGATTGACATGAGCGATCCGTACATCACTTACGACAACGACTATATCGAAACGCTGTGGTTTCTTTTGAAAGATTTATACAACAAAAACCTGTTGTACAAAGGTTATACAATACAGCCCTATTCTCCTGCGGCAGGAACAGGACTCAGCACGCACGAACTCAATCAGCCCGGCTGCTACCGCGATGTGAAAGATACGACAGTAACCGCACAATTTAAAATCGTAAGAAACGAAAAATCGGAATTTCTCTTTGATAATGTTGAAGACGATTCGGATATATATTTTCTTGCATGGACAACAACTCCATGGACTTTGCCTTCGAACACCGCTCTTTGCCTGGGCGAAAAAATTACTTATTGCGCCGTAAAATCCGAAAATCCATATACTCAAAAAAAATGCGTGTTTATTCTTGCAAAAGATTTGGTTTCAAAACATTTTAACGAAAAAACGCCTTTTGAAGTTTTAAAAGAATTTTCAGGAAAAAGTCTTATCGACATCAGATACGAACAACTTATAGCATGGATAAATCCGCGAGGCGATGCTTTTCGCGTAATTGCAGACGACTACGTTACAACCGACGATGGTACGGGAATTGTACATATTGCGCCAACTTTCGGCGCCGACGATGCCCGCACTGCAAAAAAAACAAATATTCCTCCGCTGCTTTTAATCGACAAAAACGGAAACCCGCAACCTATGGTTGACCGAACAGGAAAGTTTTTCAATATCGAAGATTTGGATGCCGATTTTGTCGAAGAATATGTTTACGGTAACTATAAACAATATGCAGGAAGATTTGTGAAAAACGATTACGACAAAAATCTAACCGAAAAAGATACTACTCTTGATATTGATTTGTGCGTGATGCTTAAACAGGAAAACAAAGCCTTCAAAATCGAAAAGCACATTCATACATATCCGCATTGCTGGCGCACCGACAAACCTGTGATTTATTATCCTCTCGATTCGTGGTTTATAAAGACGACTGCGCAAAAAGATAAAATGGTTGAGTTGAACCGTACAATAAAATGGAAACCCGAAAGCACGGGAACAGGACGTTTTGAAAAATGGCTCGAAAATCTTCAAGACTGGAATCTCTCGCGAACACGATATTGGGGAACACCGCTACCAATTTGGCGTACAGCCGATGGAAGCGAACAAAAATGCATTGGCTCTGTCGAAGAACTGTACAACGAAATAGAAAAATCGGTATCGGCTGGATTGATGAACGAAAATCCTTATAAGGCAAAAGGTTTCAATGTCGGCGATTTAACAAAAGAAAATTATAAGAAAATTGACTTGCATCGTCCTTATATTGATGAGATTGTTTTGATTTCGGAAAAAGGCGAACCAATGAAACGCGAACTCGATTTGATTGACGTTTGGTTTGATTCGGGCGCAATGCCTTTTGCTCAGCAACATTATACAGGCAAAACATTAGACGCTTTTCCTGCCGATTTTATTGCCGAAGGCGTTGACCAAACCCGCGGCTGGTTTTTTACTTTGCACGCAATTTCGACAATGGTAAAAGGTTGCGTTTCGTTCAAAAATGTTATTTCAAACGGACTTGTTCTCGACAAAAACGGAAACAAAATGAGCAAACGTCTGGGAAATGCTGTAGAACCGTTTGCCGTGATGAATGAATACGGAAGCGACACTCTTCGCTGGTACATGATAACAAATTCGCAGCCATGGGACAATCTGAAATTTGATATTGCAGGCGTTGACGAAGTTAAACGTAAATTTTTCGGAACGCTTTACAACACATATTCGTTTTTTGCGCTTTATGCAAATGTCGATAATTACAAAGGCAACGAGTCTGAAATTCCGATTAACGAACGTCCCGAAATTGACGTGTGGATTATTTCGCTGCTTAATTCGTTAATCAAAGAAGTTGAAGATGCATACGAAAATTATGAACCGACTCGCGCAGGACGAGCAATTCAGGATTTTGTTATCGACAATTTGAGCAACTGGTATGTGCGCCTGAACCGCAAAAGATTTTGGGGAGGAAAAATGAACGCCGACAAACTTGCAGCATATCAAACGCTGCAAACATGTTTGCAAACAGTCGCTTTGCTTGCAGCGCCGATAGCGCCTTTCTTTTGCGATAATCTGTTTTGCGATTTGAACGAAGTAAGCCGCCGATACAGTGAAAATTCGGTGCATTTGACAAATTTTCCCGTTTGCGATGAAACATTGATAAACGCCGGACTTGAAAAAAAGATGAACCTTGCTCAGCAGGTTTGTTCAATGGTATTGGCTCTTCGCCGCAAAGCAAACAAAAAAGTTCGCCAGCCGCTTACCAAAATTATGATTCCCGTTTCGGATACAGATATGAAAAACAATCTCGAAGCCATGAAACATTTGATACTTGGCGAAGTAAACATCAAAGAACTTGAATTTCTGGACGATACAACAGGAATTATTGTTAAAAAAATCAAACCTAATTTTAAAACATTAGGGAAAATTTACGGCAGGCAAATGAAAGAAATTTCGACTGCAATTTCGGGATTTTCGCAACACGATATTAATAATTTTGAAAATCAAGCGCCATTGACTTTAAATTTGCCTTCGGGAGATGTTAATCTCACTCTCGAAGATGTTGAAATAACTTTTGAAGATATTCCGGGAATGTTGGTTGCAACCGAAGGAAAACTTACAATCGCTGTGGATATTACTATTACGCCCGAACTGTTCGACGAAGGCATTGCCCGCGAAATTGTCAACAGAATTCAAAATATACGTAAAAACAGCAACTTTGACGTAACCGATAAAATAAACATACAAATCGAAAAGAACGATGTGATAATCAAAGCGGTAAACTCGTTCTACGATTACATATCAACTCAAACTCTTGCTGTAAAAATTGACCTTGCCGACAACATTGAAGATGGTAATGTGTTAGACTTGGATGATATTTCCGTAAAAGCAAAAGTTGAAAAAATATGAAAATTATCTGCGTGTTCGACTTTGCCAGACGACTAAATATAATATTCCGTTAAATCAATAATTCCTGCTCGCAGAGCGTATTTGGTTGCTTCGTGTATGTTGTTTATTTCTAATTTTCTGAAAAGATTTCTGCGATGCGTATTTATAGTATGAAAACTTAAATTTTGTTCGTATGCTATTTCTTTTGTTGTTTTGCCTTTTGCTATTTCGTAAAGCACCAGTCGCTCGCTGGCTGTAAGTTTGTCGTACGTGCGATGCGATGGAACATCTTCGTAAAGTATTTGTTTTGCGGTATCGCACAAGTAAACTTCTCCTCGAAACGCTTTTGTAATTGCCTGTATAATATCATCTTTCGTGTCGGTCTTCATAACCACGCCAAATAATTGTCCCGAATGTAAAACCTGCCGTAAAAAATGTTTCGACAATTCTTCCGAAAACAGTATCCATAATGACTGTTGATGCCGCTGTTTCATGTTCATCATTTGTGAATCGGAAAAATCAAACAGCGTATAATCAAGCAAAACAATGGAATTTGGATACTTTACAAGTTTTTCCATTAATTCCGTTCGTGCCGACACTTCAAAAATAACATCGGTCAATTCCGATTCGTTCAGTATCGACAATATTCCTATACGTGTAATGTCCTGATTATCGGCTAATATAAATGGCTGTTTCATATAATTTTGTTTTAAGATATTAAAAATTTACCTGTTGCTTTTCATAATATTATATGTTTCTGCAATGCAAAAATACCATAAATGTGCTATCCGCCAAAGCAAAAATATAAAAATACCACATTTGTGGTATTTCAGAACACAATGCAACATATTAATTTTGCAAAAAAATAACAAATAAAATTATGGCAAAGATTTTCAAACAATTAACTGATTTAATAGGCAATACGCCTTTATTAGAATTAACATCATATTCAAAATCGAAGAATATTGATGTGCAATTAATCGCAAAACTCGAATATTTTAATCCCGCAGGCAGCGTGAAAGATCGCATAGCCTTTTCGATGATTGAAGATGCCGAGAAAAGCGGAAAACTTAAACCCGAAGCAACAATTATAGAACCGACAAGCGGAAATACCGGAGTCGGTTTGGCTTTTGTTGCAGCATCAAAAGGGTATAAACTTATTTTGACGATGCCCGAAACCATGAGTCTCGAACGTCGTAACTTGTTGAAAGCGCTTGGCGCAAATCTTGTTCTTACTCCTGGCGCCGACGGTATGAAAGGCGCTATCGCCAAAGCTCGGGAACTGCTTAACGAAACACCTAATTCCGTTATATTGCAACAATTTGAAAATCCTGCAAATCCAGAAATACATAAACAGACGACAGCACAGGAAATCATTAGCGATACGGACGGGAAAGTAGATATTTTCGTTTCGGGCGTAGGAACAGGCGGAACAGTCAGCGGAGTAGGAGAGGTTTTGAAAAAATTGAATCCAAATGTGATAATTGTTGCTGTCGAACCGAAAGATTCTCCCGTACTTTCGGGCGGAAATCCCGGCGCTCACAAAATACAGGGTATTGGTGCAGGATTTGTTCCCAAAACTTACAATCCTGATGTTGTTGACAAAATATTGCAAGTTTCAAACGACGACGCCATTCGTACAAGCCGTGAACTGGCAAAAACCGAAGGATTGCTTGTAGGAATATCGTCGGGAGCGGCGGTTTTTGCAGCAACAAGTCTTGCATTATTGCCCGAAAATAAAGGGAAAAATATTGTTGTAATATTACCAGATACAGGCGAAAGATATTTATCAACAATACTTTATGCTTTCGACGAATATCCACTTTAATAAATAAAAACAGTTGTGAAATAATTTGAATTAATCATATAAAGAGCAATTTGTTAATTAAGCCTCTGTGCTGTTCTTTGAATAAAATAAGGAAACACAGAGGTTTTGTGTTTGTATTGAATAACGAAGACAAATGATATTTCGTTTTTATTTATAGAAAATTGTACTTTTGCAAAAATTTTCATATCAATATCAACAACAATAAAGATGAAATATTTACTTATTTTATTAGGTGTCATTAGTTTGACTTTGGGCGTTTTGGGTATTTTTTTACCGATTTTGCCGACTACTCCTTTTTTGCTGTTATCGACTGCTTTATTTGCCCGCAGTTCGAAACGCTTGTATAATCTATTACTCAATCATAAAATTTTAGGCAAATATATACGCGGTTTTTTAAACGAAAAAGCAATTCCGCTGCGCATTAAAATCTTTTCCATATCTGCAATGTGGTTGACAATGTTATATGTAATCTTTTTTGTTGCAACAGAAAAACTTTGGCTGCAATTATTGATGTTTGCTACTGCAATTGCGGTTACAATGCATATTTTGTCATATAAAACAAAAATTAATCGACATGAAGACCATACAAAAACATAGAAAATTATTCTTATACAGCGGATTGAGCATATTAGCCGTTTCTTTCATTGTCAAATGGACAGGCGCTCCTTTGTATTATTTTCATATATTGCTTTGTACTGCAATCGTTTTGAAAATGCTGTTCTTAATCGCTGTCGTTTCGATAAAAGGATTCAAGCCAGGGTTGTGGTTTTATTTTATTCTTGCAGGCGTTGCAATGATTTTAATATCAATGCTTTTCAAAACGGCTTTTCCCATATTGTATAAAATACTTTTTTACGGTGCTATTGCTTTGAAAACGGCAGGATTGATTTTAATGATTTTGCATAAAAAAAATTAGAATTTTACACTTTTCCCATTTGTAAAACGCTCTGTAAAAACAAAATAATCTTTCTCAAAATCGCTTGTATCAACAGCATTGTTAAAAATTCCATATACGCTCGAACCCGAACCCGACATTGAGGCATAAATCGCTCCGCGTGAATAAAGCGTTTCCTTTATCATCTTTATTTGTGGAAACTTTTCGAATATTACATTTTCAAAATCATTTTTTAAAAAATACTTCCATTCTTCAACAGGTTTTGCTATTATTTCCGAAACTTTTATTTCAGGTTGTTGCGGTTTTATATTGGCATAAGCATAAGCCGTAGCAACAAACAAATCAGGTTTTATCAATACCAAATAATATCCGCTTAAATCAACGTTAATATCAGTCAAAACCTCGCCTCTTCCGCTTGCCAACTGCGGTTTGTTTTTTATGAAAAAAGCGCAATCGCTGCCGAGTTCGGCGGCATATTGCAATAACTTTTCATCGCTTATATTCAGGTTGAACATTTCGTTGAGAACAGTCAGAACATTTGCCGCATCCGCCGAGCCGCCGCCTAAACCTGCGCCAAAAGGAATATTTTTGTGCAGAAAAATGTCAACTTCGGGAATGGGAAAATCTTTTTTCATAAGTGATAAAGCCTTTATACAAAGATTATTGTTCGTGTCGTCATTTATAATTATTCCCGAATTGAACAACATGGAAGCCGCATTTTGCGACTTTACAATTTCGAGAATATCGCACAGATTTACAGGATAAAAAACGGTTTCGATATTATGAAAACCATCGTTACGTTTTGCCGTAACATTAAGTCCCAGATTTATTTTGGCATTTGGAAAGACAATCATAATCAAAAAAAATCAATAATATTTACAAAGATGCAAAAAAAATTGCTGATATTACATCTTTTCTTAAATATTGTTATAACTTTGCATGTGAAAATGTAATATTGTATGCTTATGAATTAAAAACAGAGTAAAACAATACGCACATTTTAAAGTTTATTGGAAAAAGCGTTTAGCTTGTATTCGGGTTTCATGAAATCTCAACAATTTCAAAAACTACCATGGATAATGCTAGTCGCTCACGCCGTTTCAGGCGTGGGCATTATTCATTATTTGGTAGTTTAGGTAGTTGAGAACCTCATGGAACGGATAATTAAGAATTTGTCCGCGCTTTTTTTATGTGCGTATCGTATCCGAAAATATTCAATTTGGGGACAAAAGTCCGAAACGGTCGAATCGGACTTAAAATAAATTTCGGCTAAAAAAGTCTGAACAAGCCGAATATAGACTTAAAACAAGAAGTAGGTTCAATTTAAATTAAATTATTTATGAGTTCAACAACATGGTTTGACATAACCAAAAAAATTTTTTTAGGAGTATTATTATATTCCGTTGCAAATGTTTTATATTCAATTTTTGATCCGATAAGTTCGCTGACAAGTTTTGCCAGTTCGGCAGATTCTTTTATCAGTGGCGGATCATCAAAATTAAGCGGTATAGCCGCTGTATTTGATATTCTGACTTACATATTTTTAATTGGAATTGTAGTTGGATATGCGTTGTTTTTATTAGGATTGACAAATTTTTCAAAAATCCTTGAAGGCTCAGACCGCAATGCCGCCGAAAGCGTACGCAATGGCGCTCTGGTAATGATAATCGGAGCAATCGTTGATGTTTTAATATCAGGATTCGTCGGAATTATTTTATACATTGTCGGATTTATTTTGATGATGCTGGGATATTCAAAACTGAAAAATTCGCCAACATTTCCCGAAAAAGCAAGAAACGGAGCGTCAAAGTTGTTTACGGCGATGCTTTTGTCGCTGGTAGGAGCAATTTTATGGTTGATTCCTATTGTCGGCGGTTTTATTAATGCAATATTGGGACTTATAGCATTCTTCTTTATATTGTCGGGTTGGGCAACAATAAGAGATGCAGAAAAACAATAAAAACGGAAATTAAGACATTGTAAATCGGAACTTTCCCATTTTTATAAAAATAATATTTAATGTTCCAAAATCAGCACAAAAATGGGAGAGTTTTTTTGTTTTATATCTTGAAATTATATGTGTTTTAAAATAGTATTCACTGTATCAGAATAGACAAGGAATTAAATCAGCAAAACAGCATCAGACATCTTGTAATGCTTGTAAAATCTTCATTAACAACAACAAACATTCGTCTATGGTTTTTATGTTTTGTACTGTCAAAGAAAGTTTTTTGTTGTGTTCTTTCATCTTGAATTTTTCGGGATGCGACTGTATATATTGAATAATATCGCCAAATCGTTGCGTTTTATAATATGCGCTCATCTGATTCGAAATAAAATACGCAATCATCATCTGGTTTCTTAATATTATTCGCTCGAAACCAAGTTTTATTGCCATGCGCCGCAAACGAACGATGTTAAACAAATTCTCGGTTGACAAAGGAATTTCGCCAAATCTGTCAATCATTTTTTTACGAAATTCCGTCAAATCGTTTTCGTTGTCAATATTGTTCAAGTCTTTGTATAATTTGATTTTTTCGGATGTGTTGCTTACATATTCGTAGGGCAGGCTTGCATCAATGTCGGTATCGATATAGCAGTCGGAAATGAACGATACATCTGCATTTATCGTTTGTTTTTGTTCGTTTGTTTTTTCTGCTGCCACATCAAATTTTAATTCGGCAAGCGCCTCGTTCAAAATTCGCTGATATGTTTCAAAACCAATGTCGGCAATAAATCCGCTTTGTTCGCCGCCAAGCAAATTTCCTGCTCCGCGAATATCCAAATCCTGCATCGAAATATTGAATCCCGAACCTAAATCTGAAAATTCTTCGATGGCTTTCAGTCGGCGGCGTGCTTCAACTGTAAGCGATGTCGGCGGAGGCGTGAGCAAATAACAAAACGCTTTTCTGCTGGAACGTCCAACACGTCCGCGAAGTTGATGCAAATCGCTCAATCCGAAATTTTGAGCCTGATCTATAATAATTGTATTTGCATTTGGAATATCAAGTCCCGATTCGATTATTGTCGTTGTAAGCAAAATATCGTATTTGCCATCTATAAATCCCAGCATTATGTCTTCAAGTTTTTTCGATTCCAGTCTTCCGTGTACTGTTGCTATTTTTGCTTTTGGACAAAGTTTTGCAATCATTTCCGATATTCGGTTTATATCATCTATGCGGTTGTGAACAAAAAAAACCTGTCCCGAGCGTTCGAGTTCGTAATTTATTGCATCTTTGATTGTTTCGCTGTTGAATGTGTGAACTTCGGTAACGACAGGATGACGGTTTGGCGGCGGAGTGTTGATAATCGACAAATCGCGCGCTCCCATTAACGAAAACTGCAAAGTGCGAGGAATAGGCGTTGCTGTCAGCGTCAGCGTATCGATATTCAGTTTGAGTTGGCGAAGTTTTTCTTTGGCGCCGACTCCGAATTTCTGTTCTTCGTCAATTATAAGCAAACCTAAATCTTTGAATTTTACGTTTTTACCAAGCAGTTTATGCGTTCCGATAATAATGTCGGTTTTTCCGTTTTCCATATCTTTTAATGATTCGTTTTGCTGTTTTGCTGTTTTTAAACGGTTTAAAAAGTCAATTTTCACGGGAAAATCCTGCAAACGTTCACTGAACGTTTTATGATGCTGAAGCGCCAGTATTGTTGTCGGCACAAGTATTGCCGTCTGTTTTCCATCGACAGCGGCTTTAAATGCTGCGCGAATTGCAATTTCGGTTTTGCCGAAACCGACATCTCCGCAAATCAGTCTGTCCATTGGGCTTGCTGATTCCATGTCATCTTTCACGGCATTGGATGCTTTCAACTGGTCGGGCGTGTCTTCGTACACAAAAGATGCTTCGAGTTCGTGCTGCATGTACGAATCGACACTGAAAACAAATCCTTTCGAGGCTTTACGTTCGGCATAAAGCAAAATCAACTCGCGAGCTATATCTTTGATTTTCTTTTTAGTATTTTGTTTCAACCGTTGCCATTCGCCATTGCCGAGTTTGTATATTTTCGGCGGTTCGCTGTCTTTGCCTTTGAATTTTGAAATTCGATGCAAGCCGTGAATATTTACAAAAAGCACATCATTGTCGCGATAAACAAGTTTAACGACTTCCTGTATTTTGCCGTTAATTTCCTGTTTTACAAGTCCTCCGAAAATTCCTACGCCATGATCGATATGAACAATATAATCGCCGATTTGGAGTTTGTTCAGTTCCTGAATATTCAACATTTCGCCCTTGTCAAGCAATCCATGAATTTTGAAACGATGATAACGTTGAAATATTTGATGATCGGTGTAATACGAAATTTTTGAAACATGATCGATAAAACCTTCGTGAATTGAAATGTTTACGCTGTCGAACGAAAGATTTTTGTCTTTATCGTTCGACTCGAAAATTTGTTGCAGCCGTTCGTTTTGTACGATATTGTCGAATAAAATAACCGTTGTGTAATTATTTTGCTGATTTTCAGTGATATTTTTGAAAAGCAAATCAAAGTTTTTATTGAAATTCGGTTGCGGCGATGTTCTAAACTCAATTTTTGTGATGTTATTTAAATTTTTTATCGGCGAAAATGAAAGTATTTGAAATCTTTTTGTCTGTTCAAAAAAAGTATCTTTTGATATAAAAATTTGATTTTTAATCTTATTTATTTCATCTGCTTTTTCGCCGCAAAAATCATAATCATCAAACCAAAGACAAGCCGAATTTGCAATAAAATCAAATATTGCATAATCTTTTACGTTCTGTTCGAGATTTGATATGATTTCAACTTCGTTTATAGTTTCAATCGAAAGTTGAGTGTCAAGGTCAAATATGCGTATCGATTCTATCGTATCTCCAAAAAAATCAATACGATAAGCTTTGTTTGCCGAATAAGAAAAAACGTCCAGAATACTTCCGCGCACCGAATATTGTCCGGGTTCGACAACAAAATCAGTCCGTTCAAATCCGTATGTTATAAGTATTTCAACAACAAAATCCAATCCCGGTTTATCGTTTTTTTTAATTGGTAAAGTGTTTTTATTTAACACATTAGGCGAAACAACTTTTTCGGTCAGTCCTTCAGGATAAGTTACCAGACAAATATTTTTCTGTTTACTGTCTTTTAGCAGATTCAAACATTTTGTTCGCTGCACAACGTTTGCCGTTTCAACGGTTTCGTCCTGCACGTTTCGCTTGAACGATGATGGAAAAAACAAAACATTTTCGCTGTGCGCGAGATTATACAAGTCGTTATAGAAATAAGCCGCCGTTTCTTTTTCGGACAAAACAAAAATGTTGATATTTGCATTTTTTTCAAAAAAAGAAGCAGCCAAAACCGATTTTGCCGAGCCGACCAAACCTTTCAGCACAACAGGATTTTGTTTGCCGCATGTAATTTCGGAAAGTAAGGTTTTATAACCATCCTGATTTACAAAGTTATGTGTTAACTTTTCCACAATTTGCAATTTGAACGGCAAAGGTAGCAAAAAATCGGCGTCATCTGCGTGCTAAAAGAAAAAACACTATTTTTGCGACATGAATTTTGAATGTCTTCCTTTGTAAATTTTGTAAAACATTTTTATTCGTTTGTGTGTAGTTGAGGATTTTATGCTAACTTTGCAGACAAACAAAATAAATTATGGCATTGAAATGTGGTATTGTTGGGCTTCCTAACGTAGGAAAATCAACACTTTTTAATTGTTTATCGAACGCACGCGCTCAAGCGGCGAATTTCCCTTTTTGCACAATAGAACCGAATATCGGCATTATTACAGTTCCCGACGAAAGGCTTGTTAAACTTGCCGAAATTGACAAACCGCAGCGCGTAATACCTACAACTATTGAAATCGCAGATATTGCAGGACTCGTTAAAGGCGCTAACAAAGGCGAAGGCTTGGGAAATAAATTTCTTGCAAATATTCGTGAAACCGATGCAATTATTCACGTACTGCGCTGCTTTGATGACGAAAATGTAACTCACGTAGATGGCTCTGTGAATCCTGTGCGCGACAAGGAAATTATTGACGCCGAACTGCAACTTAAAGATTTGGAAACCATCGAGAACCGTATTGCCAAAGTTTATAAACAGGCTCAAACGGGCGGCGATAAATCGGCAAAACGATTATACGATATTCTTGTTCAGTACAAAAATGTTCTGGCACAGGGAAAATCGGCTCGCACTGTGCGCCTCGACAACAAAGAAGACAGAAAATTAGCCTCCGATTTGTTTCTGCTGACCGACAAACCTGTGCTTTATGTTTGCAACGTTGATGAAAAAAGCGCAGTAAACGGAAATACTTATGTAGATAAGGTTTTTGAAGCCGTGAAAGACGAAGATGCTCAAATCCTTGTTGTTGCAGCAAAAACTGAATCCGAAATTGCAGAACTCGAAACATACGAAGACCGAAAACTGTTTTTGAGCGAAGCAGGATTAACCGAATCGGGAGTGTCGCGGTTGATAAAATCGGCTTACAAACTACTGAATCTCGAAACTTACTTTACCACAGGACCAGACGAAAGTCGCGCATGGACTTACGAACGCGGAACAAAAGCACCGCAGGCGGCAGGAATAATTCATACCGATTTTGAACGCGGATTTATTCGCGCCGAAGTCATAAAATATAAGGATTATGTCGCTCTCGGTTCAGAATCGGCTTGTCGCGAAACAGGAAAAATAAATATCGAAGGTAAAGATTACGTTGTGCAGGATGGCGATATTATGCATTTCAGATTTAACGTTTAAAATTTCTTTAAATATAAAAAAAAATCATAACTTTGCGGAATTAATTTATAAAAAAAATAATGAAATGAAAAATCTAAAAAAATTAATGCTCGTAATATCGGCATGTTTACTGATTACGGCATGTGGACCAAAATCTCCAAAAGAAGTTGCAAAAACAGTAATTATGGCGACGAAAAAACTTGATTTTGAAACGTTGAAAAAGTGTGTTTCATCTGAACGTTTGCCGGGTATTGCAAAAGAAGAAAAAAATTTTAAAGAAAATCCCGAAGAAGCCGCCGATTTTATGTTAATGGTAAAAGATGCAGAGATTGAAATTATTTCAGAAACCATTTCGGAAGATGGAAATTCGGCAACTGTTATTGTGAAAATCTCGAAAGTAAGAGGTGAAGACAGGGCTTTGGAAAAGGATATTTATTTAGTCAAAGAAAACGGCGAATGGAAATTTGACGCAAATCCGTTTTAACGTCAATGTGCGCTTAGTTACAAACCTTAGTTTCGAGTAAAAGTTCTAATAATCCGTTGATTATAGAATAAAAAATGGAGAGTGAATAATTTTAAAGTTAGTCAGTCTTTAAAAGCAAAATTTTAAGATACAAAAATTAATAACCAAGAATCTCAAACCTGACAGGTTTTATGATACTTATTGTCCTGTCAGGAACGGAGAAAACCTTGTCAGACTTTCGAGCCTTTCTGGACTTTATTTGTCTGTTTATTCATTCACAGTATAAAACGGTACTTTCTATCTTCACTTTTAAAGTCCCGAAATCTTCTTTATTTCGTTGAGTTTGTTCAGCGCTTCGATTGGGGTAAGATTGTTTATTTCAAGGTTTTTGAGTTCATCGCGGATTTGTTTCAATACAGGATCATCGAGTTGAAAAAAACTAAGCTGGTATCCGCTGCGGGTTTCGGCAATTTCGCCTATTGATTTTTCGAGTGGATTTTTTTTATTGGATTTTTCCAGTTCTTTTAAAATTTCTTCGGCGCGGGCAACAACACTTTTCGGCATTCCTGACATTTCGGCAACATGAATTCCAAAACTGTGTTCTGTGCCGCCTTTCACAAATTTACGCAAAAAAATCATTTTGTTGTTTATTTCTTTCACCGCAATGTTGTAATTTTTTATGCGTGCAAATGAAGTTTCCATTTCGTTAAGTTCGTGATAATGTGTTGCAAACAGAGTTTTTGCTTTTGCCGCAGGATGTTCGTGAATATATTCGACCATTGCCCAGGCGATAGAAATTCCATCGTAAGTGCTTGTTCCGCGTCCAACTTCGTCGAGCAATACCAGCGAGCGCGAAGAAAGATTGTTAAGAATACTTGCCGATTCGAGCATTTCGACCATAAACGTAGATTCTCCCTGCGAAATATTGTCGGATGCGCCGACTCGTGTAAAAATTTTATCAACAATGCCTATTTTTGCCGATTGTGCAGGAACGTAACAGCCTGTTTGCGCAAGTAAAACTATAAGCGCCGTTTGCCTCAATATTGCCGATTTTCCCGACATGTTTGGTCCTGTAATAATTATTATCTGCTGATCTTTACTGTCGAGAAAAACGTCGTTTGCTACGTAAGTTCCGGCTTGCATCATTGTTTCGATTACGGCGTGCCTTCCCTGTTTTATGTCGATTTCGTCGCTGTCGTTTACTTCGGGTTTGCAATAATTTGATTTTGCAGCAAGCGTAGAAAATGCAAGCAAACAGTCGAGTTTGGCAATCAACGAAGCGTTAAGTTGAACAGGAACGACAAATTCAAGAATATTTGCAATCAAATCTTCAAAAATTTGCTGTTCTATGACAATCATTTTTTCTTCGCCGCCGAGAATCTTTTCTTCGTAATGTTTAAGTTCTTCGGTAATATAGCGTTCTGCTTCGGTAAGCGTCTGTTTGCGTATCCAGTCCGAAGGCACTTTGTCTTTGTGCGCATTTCGAACTTCTATGTAATATCCGAAAACGTTGTTAAATCCTATTTTCAGCGAGTTTATTCCCGTGCGTTCAATTTCTCTTTCCTGAATTTCGAGCAGGTATCTTTTACCGTTGCGAATTATATTTCTAAGTTCATCGAGTTCGGCATTTACGCCGTCGGCAATCACTCCGCCTTTTACAATTTGATTTGGAGCATCGGGGCGTATCTGTTTTTTGATTTTCACTCGCAGGCTGTCGCAAAGGTTAATCTGTTCGCCTATTTTTTTGATATTTGGTTCGTCTGTATTTTTACAAAGTTCTTTTATGGGTTTTATTGCCGCCAGCGCTGTTGCAAGTTGCAGGGCTTCGCGCGGAACGATTTTTCCTGCCGATGCCCGCGACATTATTCGTTCAATATCGCCAATTTCATATATTTTTTCTGTTATCTTTTCACAAATATCGCTGTTTTTCAAAAAATATTCGACTGCATTAAGTCGTGAATTTATGATACGAATATCTTTCAGAGGCAGCGAAATCCAGCGGCGTAAAAGACGTGCGCCCATTGGCGAGATAGTTTTGTCAATCACATCGATAAGCGTTTTTGCATTTTCGTTGAACGAGTGAAAAAGTTCGAGATTGCGAATGCTGAAACGGTCGAGCCAAACGTAATCATCGCCGTCTATGCGCGAAATTGACGAAATATGTTTAAGCCGCTCGTGTTGAGTAATATCGAGATAAAAAAGCGTTGCTCCGGCAGCGACAATTCCTGTTGAAATGCTTTCAACGCCAAAACCTTTCAGCGTAGTTGTTTTCAGTTGTTGAAGCAGTTTATTTTGTGCGGCATCTTCGACAAAAGCCCATTCGTCAAGTTTGTATATATAATGCTTGTCGCCGAAATAATTTACAAAAGTTGTTTCGTATCCTTTCTGAAAAATGATTTCTTTGGGCGAAAAATTCGTAATCAGTTTATCTACATATTCGGGCGAGCCTTCCGAAACAAAAAATTCGCCTGTCGAAACATCCAGAAATGCAACTCCTATAAGTTTTTTGTTGAAATGAACACAGGATAAAAAGTTATTTTCACGATTTTCGAGAACATTTTCCGAAAAAGTAATTCCGGGCGTAACAACTTCGGTAATACCGCGTTTCACTATTTTTTTTGTTTTTTTCGGATCTTCCAGTTGGTCGCAGATTGCAACGCGCTGTCCTGCGCGGACAAGTTTCGGAAGATATGTATTTATGGAGTGATGAGGAAATCCTGCCAATTCTACATGCTGCGCCGAACCGTTGGCGCGGCGGGTAAGCGTGATACCAAGAATTTCGCTTGTTTTTATTGCATCTTCGCCGAATGTTTCATAAAAATCGCCCACGCGAAACAGCATGATAGCATCGGGATGTTTTGCTTTCATTGCAAAATACTGTTTCATCAGCGGCGTTTCTACTATGTTTGTATCGTTTATCAAATTATGTTAGATTTTATTTTGTAAGGGATGGCAAAGATAGCATAAAATCCTCAATTACACACAAACGAATAAAAATGTTTTCCAAAATTTACAGAGGAATGTCAGTAATTTTTTTGAAACAAATTTTTCAGACGTAAAAGTTAATAAATAGATGTTTTCTAAGGTTTTTAGCAATAACAGATTTGAAGAACATTCATCCTGCGGCAAGCGTTCATGGCAGGAGGCAATGTCATACCAAACTGCTATCAAAATACAATTTGCATAAATTGATTGTAAATGAAACAGATTGATATTTCAGCTTGTTTTGATGCAATTTTGGTATCAGCTTGTTTTAGAAAATAAATTGACGAAACTTTTATTCCTTTTAATTTAATATCTTTGCAAAAATATTTTTATGAATACAAATACAAAACGCACGCCGCTATCCGATTTTGGAGAATTTGGACTTATAGAACATCTTACAAAATCAATAAAAACCGTGAACAAATCAACGCAAAAGGCTGTTGGAGACGATGCTGCCGTGATGAATTACGGAACAAAATGCGTTGTCGCATCAACAGATATTTTGCTCGAAGGCATTCATTTCGACCTGACATATACGCCTCTGAAACATTTGGGTTACAAGGCAGCTACAGTAAATTTTTCGGATATTTACGCAATGAATGCGCAACCGACACAATTACTTGTCGCTCTTGGGATTTCGTCTCGCTTTTGCGTTGAAGATATGGAACAAATATACGAAGGAATAAAACTTGCCTGCAAAACGTATAATGTCGATTTGGTTGGCGGCGATACATCCACATCGCTTACAGGATTGACGCTTAGCCTTACAATACTTGGCGAAGCCGATAAGGAAAAAATCTGTTACCGCAACGGAGCGAAACCAAATGATTTGATTTGTTTGACGGGAAATCTCGGCGCTGCCTACATGGGATTGCAACTGCTGGAACGAGAGAAAAAGGTTTTTGAAGGAAATGCAAACGTACAGCCGCGATTTGATGGCTGCGATTATGTTTTGCAAAGATTTTTGAAACCCGAAGCACGCAAAGATATTATTGATTCTATGGCAGATAACGACATTGTGCCAACATCAATGATAGATATTTCGGACGGATTATCATCGGAGATTATGCATATATGCAAACAGTCGAATGTTGGTGCGCGTCTTTATCTCGAACGTATTCCCATAGCATCGCAAACATTCAAAATTTCAGAAGAAATGGGAATTGATGCCGTTACCGCAGCATTAAACGGCGGCGAAGATTATGAATTGCTGTTTACTCTTCCGCTTGCTTTGCGCGACAGAATAAAAGATTTGGGCGGAATAGATGTTATTGGACATATCACTGAAAATAAAGCAGGAACATATCTCATAACTCCCGACGGCTCCGAAATAGCGTTGCAGGCGCAAGGCTGGCGACATATTTAATTACTGGATTTTTAATGATTAATGAGGAGTTTGAAAAGCGTGTCAGTGCGTGGAGTGCAATGATGAAACAATCGAAACTTAATTAGTTGTTCCTTAAAAAGTCATTTTGCAGAGATAAATGTTTTGTCTGAAAGATTTGGGAATAATGACTGTCCCTGACGGGACAATAAGCCTCATAAAACCTAACAGGTTTTTAAAACCTGTCAGGTTCGAAATGCCTGTTTATTAATTTTTGTATCCGTAAATTTTGCTTTTAAAGGAGAGACTAAATATCTTCGGCAAGTTGTGAATAACTTTGTTTACCACTTGAATAAAGCGAGTATAATTCTTGTAAATCAATTCGTTGTGTGTCTAAAAACTGCCGCCCGCAGGTATGGCATTTGTAAAGTTGTTTACCTGAATTAAATCCATTTTTCTTGGTGATTGGACTGCCACAAAAAACGCATTTTTTGCCCATAAAGGTATGATTTTTAGAATATTACAAACACTACAGCCTAAAAAATGTCTATTACCCCATTTTCGCAAAGATATATATTTTAATTAGATAAAGTAATTTTAAATCTTCGACAATTCTGTTCCTATTCGCCTGATCGCATTTTTAATTTCATTTTCTCTCTTTTCCGACGGCTTTTTATTCCCGCACAAGTACGAAGCCATAACGCTTTGAGGGATGCCAACAATTCTTGCAACAGCCGAAACGTTCAACTCTGGATGCAACTTAAATATACGGCAAAGACTGTTGTCTGCATGATATTTTTCTTTCATAAAACCCTCTATGCTCAAATCTTCATCCAGTTCTTCCCAGCGAATAAATACATCGTTGTACTCGAACGCCGCTTGCTGCTCGGAAGTCGCATACCGCAACCGCGGATAATCCTCAAATTTTTCACTGAAAACCTTTCCGTTCGACATTTCTATGTAAATAGCCGTATCGTCTGTCCATATTCTGTTAATCTTTGTCATCATCATTGCAGTTTCCGTTAAAAAAATTATTCCAGCGCCCTATAATAATGTCCCTGTTTTCTTCTATCACCATTTCGGCAAGTTTAAGTTCGTTTGGCTTTAATCCATTGTTTTTTAATAAAAGTATTTCCGGCAATACCTGAAATACGGCATTTTCATAATTTGCGCCCTGCCCTTTAATCACATGCACATGCACAGGCTCATGGTCATTACTGAAAAACACAAAACGCAATCCAAAAAAGATAAAAATTGTAGGCATATATTTTTTATATTATTATTAATTATGGCACAAAGATAGGTAATAATTTTATTACCCGCAAATTTTTTTATATATTTTTGTAAAATCATTAAACCAAACAAAATAATTGTCAATAAAAATGTCCCTAACGGGACAATAAGCCTCATAAAACCTGACAGGTTTCCGAAACCTGTCAGGTTTAAAATGCCTGTTTATTAATTTTTTGTATCTGAAAATTTTGCTTTTAAGGAGAGACTATTTATACCAAAACGCTATCAAAGCAAAATATCAATATATTTTATTGATAATCAATTTATACAAATTGCATTTTGATAGCAGTTTGACATAAATTACCTTTCGTCAAACAAGGCTCTTATCGGTTGCAAAAACTGTTCTATCAGGCGCAGGTCTTTGGTAATGATTTCGGCTTGTCCGTCCATTTGTTGAATAAGGTTCAGATGTTTGCGGTAAGTTGTAAAAAGTCCTTCGGGAAAAACAACTTCTGCAACATAACCTTTCTCCACATCGGGAACTGCTGATATGTTTTTTATAAATCCTTTCAACATCCCAAATTCCATGTACGGATAGCCATTCAGACGAACATTTACGGTTTGTCCTTTTTCAACTTTGCCGAAACCCGACGATGGCACATACATTCGTCCGATGATTTGCATGCTGTCGTTTGGAATGACGCTTGCAATGCGCTCGCCCAGCCTTACCTGCTGATTGTTGTTCCAATAATTAATAAACGTTATTTTTCCTTCGGCGGGAGTTTCTATAAGATATTGATATTTCCACTGTTCTATCTGACTTACAAGTTGTTGTCGGCGTTGACTTAACTGACGTTCGTATTCTGCAATTTCATTATTTCGCTGTATGGTAAGTTCTATGATTTGCTGTTGCATTTGCATGATATTCAACTCAGTTGATGTCAGATTTGCATCAAAGCCTGTTTTGGCGTTTTCGGTTTGCAAACTGTTTCGCAGCGAATTTTCGTATTCCGATTTTGATATTATGCCTTTTGCATATAATAACGAATCGCGTGTTAAACTGCTGTATTCATAACCTAAATCCTTACCAAGAATGTTTTGCTGTTCAGTGAGTTGGCTGTGGTATTTTGCGTTTTTACCGATTTGCTGTTGCAGCAAACGCTTTTTCTGATTTGTATAATCGGTTGTAACATAATGGCGATAATCCATGCAAAGCAATTTAAATGCCTCATAATTAGCCTGTAAGTCGCCGATATTATAATCGTTTTCTATCCATTTTTCAAAAACTGTTTCTGCAAAATTCTTTTTATACGATTGTTTCAAACTGTCTTCTATCATTCGCACAGCCTCATAATCGGCAGTATTGTACAGCAAGGCGATTATATCATTTTTCTTTACGTTTTGTCCGTCTGCAACGTAAATTGTATCAATGCGACCTTCGGCGCGGGCAATTAAATCGGCAGGCGGATTTAAGGTTGTAATAATTACAGGTGCATCAACGGTTTGCGGATATTTTATAAAATAACAGCCGATTAAAATCCCGACAAAAATCAAAAAAATAACAGTAATTCCACGGCGAACTATCCATGCAGGCAATTTCCCCAGAATATCGCTTGCCTCCTCGCTGTGAAAATATATTTCCGCTTTTGATTTCTGCTCTTCGTTTGGCATTTATTGACTTCTATATATTAAATGCTGCGAAATTAAGAATTTTTTGTTAATCTGTATCAGACATGACATATAATTTAACAAACGATTAATACACATACGCTTTTTTTCGTTTTTCGGCTCTTGCTTTCATGTATTCTTCTCTGGATAAAAAACCAATGCCAATTCCCACAAAACTTATTCCAAAGGAAACGCTCCCAATTCTAAATCTCAAAACAGGAATCTTAATCGGTTTTTCGCTAACTCCATATTTTTCTCTATTTATTTTTGCTATTTGTAGAGAAAGTTTTTCTGCCAATTCCGCGTCCGACAACAAACCGAAATTTTGTTTTGGTAATGCGAATAATTTGGAAGATTGAGAAAAATAAGCGCTTCGTACAAACAGTATATCGGGATGATTTTTTTGCATATTTGACATATTCAATGAATCAAGTTCAGGTAAATCTTTTACAGATAAATAAAGATCTTCATGTTCTATTGTAAGTACTGCAGGAAAAGGATTTTGTCTAATATTAAAATTTTCGCCGTGCGAAGATATTGATTTTATATTTAATGCGGATTTGATCGTATCGGGTAATGATAATTTTTGTGTTTCCGTTTGAGCAAAAATTTTAGTTAAAATCATAACGAATATGAATGTTGCTATAATTTTTCTCATAATTAATAACTATAAAGATATAAACGCATTAGAGCGAACAACTGCTGATATGTGGGGAAGGATTTTATCATTCACTTATTTAGTTGTACAAAATTATACTAATTATCTTTTGAACTTATATACTGCAATGAGATAAAACATTATTCATAAGCGCATAATTATTTTTCATATCCATTTGGATTTTGAATTTGCCAATACCAAGTATCGCAGCATATATCTTCCAATGTTTTTTCAGCTTTCCAATTCAACATTGAGATTGCTTTTGAAGTATCTGCGTAACATTCGGCAATATCGCCAGCTCTACGTCCGATAATTTGATATGGAATTTTAATTTTATTGATTTTTTCAAAAGTTTTTACAATATCCAAAACGCTGAATCCGATTCCTGTGCCGATATTTATTGCTTCTACACCTTTGTGTTTATTTGTATATTCGAGGGCTGCAATGTGTCCTTTTGCCAAATCAACAACATGAATATAATCGCGAACTCCCGTTCCGTCCTTTGTGGGATAATTATTGCCGAATATTTTTAATTCTGCAAGTTTGCCGATTGCAACTTGTGAAATATAAGAAAATAAATTATTGGGGATTCCATTTGGATTTTCGCCTATTTTACCACTCGTATGCGCACCAGCAGGATTAAAATATCTCAATAAAATAACTGAAAAATCAGGATTAACAGTAGCAACATCTTTAAGAATTTGTTCAATAAATAATTTTGTCCAAGCATAAGGATTTGAGCAATGTCCTACAGGCATACTTTCTATATACTGAATGTCGTTAATATATCCATAAACTGCTGCAGACGAACTGAAAATAAATTTAGTAACATCATGTTTTTTTATAATTTCAAGCAATGCAAGAGTTGTATCTATATTATTTCTGTAATATTTTAAGGGAATTTGCAACGATTCACTCATAGATTTAAATCCGGCAAAATGTATTACAGCATCAATATTGTGTTTGCAAAAAACTTTATCAAGTTTGGCTACATCAGCAATATTGATACAGTATATAGGAATTTTTTTACCTGTGATATTCTCTATTCGTCGTAGTACTAAAGGATTACTGTTTACAAAATTATCAACAATAACAACACTGTGTTTCGCTTCAATAAGTTCTATTGCCGTGTGCGAGCCAATATAACCCGCACCTCCTGTTAGAAGAATATTCATAATGTTTGATTTTTGAAATGTACACGAAAATTTGATGGTGGTATAAATCGGTTGGTATGTCTGCATACATAATTGAATTGATAAAAATCCATACAAACTGCCACATTATACAATATATGAAACTATCCTTTTTTGAACTATGAAAAATAGTCATGTAAAATTTTATTAGCTTTGTAATTTATCTGTGTTAATTAATGACACTATTTCTGAATAGTCTTCGGTTTTATAAACCAATCCCTCATCAAACAAAGAATCAATTACAACATACAACTTTGAATTGTTGTCAATTTGCAAATGATTTTGGATATCATTTATAGATAAGACTTTATAATTAAGTAAAGATAAAATATCCCAATATAAAGAGTCATCAAACTCTATTTCATTAATTAATGACTTATTATAAAACTCTCTATAGTAGATAGTATTTGAGTATCTGATAATATCATATTCATATAGATTTGTGGAATAATGTTTTTCAACCTTTATAAAATGATACCATAATAAATTTTGTTGAGATTCAATAAATTGAAAAACATTAAATAAATCATCCTTATCAATATAATTATTGGGAAGTAATCCACTGAACAGATGTATATTCCATTTATTTAAATCTTTTATTTCTTTATAATAGCGAGAAGATTTTGTTATTGCCAATTGAGAAATATTATGATTAAAGTAATTTTTTTGTAAATAAAATCTCATATAATGCAAATTGTCTATTGATTCCATGATATTTTCTGTAGTTTCCTCTAAAAGTCCTATTAATACATTTAATCCTCCTATATGAATTGAAAAATGTCTTGCCCATTTAATAAAAAACAAGTTAGACGCAAAAGTGTTTTTTTTATGTATCTTTTTTAACAACTCATTACTCGGCGATTCGTATCCTATTTGAACATGTTGAAATCCTGCTAACGCCATCTTCTTTATTATTTCATAGTTTATACCTTTAGTCACTATTTCCGCCAATTCTATAACAAATTTTTCATGTTCTTCGCGAAGTTCAATAAGTTTATCCAAAAAAATATTAAAATTTTCTATACTTTTCCCAATCACATCGTTATCAAGAAAAACAAAGGATGAAATATTGTGTTTTTTTATTTGATATTTTAATTCTTGTATTTTAGAGTCTGTATTTTTAACTCTATATTGATATCCATCATTGAGGTAACAAAATCGACATTGATTCCAATGACAGCCTCGACTACCTTCAATAGGAAGACTTACTTTAGCATTTTCTTTCAAATTTTGTTGAAAGAAATCATCAAAATCAGGATAAACATTTTCATTCATGTTTAGAAATTGTTTCTTTTTTGAAGAAAAAACACATGGGTTTTTTTCAATATCTCTATACACTAAATATGGTATCTCTCTTTTATCGTCTTCTTGTATTGAATGATATAATTCTAATAAAGGATATTCTCCTTCGCCCCATATTGCATAGTCGTAAAATCCAAAATTATTCATTATAGCAATCGCTTCATCTTTTGTGCCAAATCCACCGATTATAATGGGCAGTTGAGGATATTGGTTTTTAATTTTTTTACAAATAATATTGGCTGGTATCCATTGGCTTAATTTTGATGATACTCCAAACAAAAGATATCGCGCAATATCTATTTTTTTTATTTCACTTTCTATTATTTCATCTAGTTTATAAGCGTAATCAGACATTTGTTTGTCTATAAATATTTTTCCCATATTATTCCATTGCGGGCGAATTGACAATATTTTATATTTTATATTATTATAAGATTCTTTATCGTTAGAATATATGGATATATAATTCAGAAAAGGAAGAAGGGTTATGCTAAAATCTTCTATGTAATTAATATTTGACCCAATAAATTCATTTTGAAAATTCATGAATGTTAAGTTCCAATATTTTATATCCATAATTATTTCGTGTTTCTGCAAAAAAGATTTTAATATAGAACCGGAAGGAGAAGGGCGTTCACAAGCAGCAGGAGGAACCCAGTTAAAAAGAATTTTATCAGACATACTATTTTTCCTTTTTTAATATTAAAGACATTGTTTCAAAATCAATAATTATCCTGTCGTATAAACTAATAATCGGCATACCTAAAATACCA
This sequence comes from Prevotellaceae bacterium, assembly GCA_031269545.1. GTDB lineage: Bacteria > Bacteroidota > Bacteroidia > Bacteroidales > UBA932 > JAIRKV01. The sequence continues at coordinate 3,857 of JAISYZ010000049.1, read as the reverse complement.
TCTACAGGAAATGTCGTATCGGTTTCTTCTGTTGTCGACATTGCCATTTTCGGAACAATATTTTTATCGCCTATTTGTATTGGGAAGTCTTTTATTATACTGATATTTTGAATAGAATATCCTCCAATACCGCCTATTCGTTGAATTGTATCTTTTATTGACGTTAAATTATCCGATTTTTGTTTATAATAATTATATGATAATCCATCTGCCATTGCGCCTGTGTCGAAATTCAAAATTATAGTATCATCCTCTGATATACATTCTACATAAGGGCAAGAAGATGAAACAATTAGATTTCCAATTTCAATATTTTCCTTAATATCAAATGACAGTAATCCCGTTTCAAAGTCAATTTGAAATTTATTTAAATCACGTATAAAATCCCAACCTATACAGCCATTAATTTTTATATTTTTATCTTGTACTTCTTCGGGCAACAGAACAGAATCAGGAATTATCATAAATAATACGTTTTGGGCATTGATATTCCCTATTTGAATATTATTTGCAACGCCCGATTTGCAATAAACATCTGAAAAACCTGCAATAATAACAGAATCGGCAAGTATTTGTATATCTAAATCATTAGCAATGCTTTCCTTTATTATGGAGGAACCTGCTCCTGTGTCAAAAATCAAATAATGTGTTTTATTTCCAACAGAAACAGGAACAGTTATTGCACCAATAGAATCTTTGTATATTCGAAATGCTTGTTTATTAGATATTTTTTGAGTTGGAATATCTGCAAAAGCATTAAACATCTTTAATGAATTTTGAAGAGTACTTACATAATTTTCATTTTTATATCCAACTTTTTCCAAATCTTTTAATTGTGTTATAACGCTTTGACTAATTTGAGCCGCTTTTTTATATTCTCGTAAGTTCATGTAATTTTCAATTAAAAGAACGGTCATTCCCAACGAATTTTCAACGCCTAAATATTCCTGATAATCACGTAATAATATGTTTATATTTTTTACAGATTCTTGCGAATTATAAAAATAAGCATTCACAATTGCATTTGACAAATTCCAAACAAATTCGCTTACATCTGTAGAATCGGCTTTTTGCAATTCTCTTTTTAGTTTGAAATATTCCTGATTGTTTATCAAAATGCCTAATTTCTGGTCAATTGATTGTGAGTTTACAACATTGGATACTGTAAACCATAAAATAATAAATGTTATAATTTTTTTCATGCTTGATAATTTTGAGTTTCAAAAAACAATGTTCATATCTATTTCAATCGGTATTGCTAATTAATCTCAATTATTCAATAATATCAAAACAATATGAACACTGTCAAACAAATTTCATGGACTAAAATTTAAAAACGATGCCACCTTTAATACTAGGACCTGTTGGATTAAAAACAGCCGTAAAAGCATAATCCTTAGGCGCTGCATCCTGCTCTTCATCCGCATAGCCTCCTGTCAACCGATTCTTTTCAGTAACGGTTAATGCCTCTAACTTTTTAAGCTTTTCATCTAAAGAAAACAATTCTTTCTTTTTCATAATATTAATATTTAAATTACGCCTACTCTGTAAGCTTTTCGGCAACCGCTATAAAATATTTATTTTTATACGCTAAAGCATTAAAATTTCGCTCCAATCTGGAATTTGCCCAGATAACATTGTTAATGTTGTCATACCTATGCCTGCAGTTCCATGCATAAAGCTGGAATTATAATCTTGAATCTTAAAATTATATGATAAAAATCCAGCATTTTCTTTCGTATGAGTATCTTTATATATAATATCTTTTGCCCAATATGTAGCAGCATCTTTTATAGATTCATTGTGTGTGTAAATATATGTTAAGAGATAAATTAAAAACGTCCCGCTAGATCCCACTTGTAAACTTGCATCCCAAACATATTCACGTATAGCATCTTGTCGTTTACATGTAAATAATATTTTTGTTTCAATTTCTTTATAAAGAACTTCATCCGATAATGCTATTGCTGCTTTTAATAATGTGAAATTTGAAATCAAATCCCCAGATTTATATATAAGTTTTTTTTCATTAATATTGTTTTTTATATAATTAATGCACAAATCAATACATTGCTTTATTTTACCATTCTGAAATCCTAATTTCCAAATATAAATTAAAAATGATAATGCATCGATAATATTATTAGATGCTGCATTATTTTTATTAAATGATAAATTCTTAATTATTGCATTTATAATTAACTCCTGACGAGAGAAATTGTATTTATTTTTTTTAGAAAAATAATATTCAACACCCAATGATTGTTCAAAAAATCCTATATGTCCTGAATTTAGTTCATTTTCTATAAATTCTTCCATAGCAATTTCAATGTCGCTAAAGTACTTTTTATCATCAAAATCTACATATTTTTTTCGGATTAGATAATCTAAACCTATCCCAATGCCAGCTGCACCACAATATAAATTATAATGAGTCATATCAGAAACACAACGTTTCAAAAAAGATAAAAACTTTTTATTTACGGCATCTATCATTTGTGGATATTGCATATAATTTACATATTCATATAAAAATATTAACTCTCCCATTTCCCCAAGCATTAACCCTGCTTGTTTTGGTTTGCTCATAATAAGCGAATTGTAAATTTCTTTCAATTTTTCACTCAAAATATCTTGTGAGTCAAGGTTGTCCAATTTTGTTTTATTTAATTTTTTAAATGTATTTATGTCCCGTGTGAAAATTTTTTGATAGTATAATTTGTATTCTTCTATTTTGTCTTTTTCTTTTGACATAGTAGCCTTTGCTAAAAAATATTCAGCAGGAAACATCTTTTGCAAATTATCTTGTAATTTTTCTGATTCATCAAACAAAACAGTTTTAATTACAAACAATTTATTATACATAGAATCAGGCAATATTAATTCATAAGGAGGTTTTGTTCTAAAAAGATGCCCCACCTCAACATCTTTAATAAGAATACATTTTCCACCTTCTAACCAGACCTTTAAACTTAAATAAACTTCGTCAGACCCATAATATCTTAATCCATTTAGTCCTTTTATGTAATTCCAATACCGTTTGGATGTTGAATATGAAGCTCCCAATAGACAGGGAATTTCAATTATTGGATCAGTAATAGCATTTTCTTTGGTTATCCACTTTGCTTCTAATATTTCGTTAAAATAATTTCCATCAAACATAATAAAAGCTCCAAAACCGTGTCTATCATGTAATTTATTTCCATTTGAATTTAACGCAAAACATTGAAAACAATATATAGCTCTGTCATTTTCTTTAATTTTATCTATAATAATGTTTTGCCATGCACGAGTATAAAATCGCATATGCCCATCAATTAAAATAAAATATGGTGTTTTAATCATTGATACCCCAATATCTCTTGATGCTGCTACTCCTTGACGTTCTTTATTTTCATGATATGAAATATTATATTCATCTGCAATGCTTTTATAATCAAAACCATCAGTAGAACAATCATTAATTAATAATATTTCTACTTCATTTCCTGCAGTATTTCTTATGCTTTGCACTGTATTTTTTATCTCTTTCCCCTCATTTAGAAAAGGAATTATAACTGTTAAATCATTCATAATTTTGCTTTTTAATATACTTTCAAAAAATAATATTTCATAAAATAATTACTAATATCGCTACAAATTTAATAATTTTATTTTTTATAATATCAATTTTTTACAAAAATATATCGTTAAATTTAGTTAAATTTATTTGCTTATAAATTGTAATTTTACTTGAAATTCCTGACTTTGTCACTGGGACACCCAAATACAAATAAACCTTTGTAGAAGCGAATATTTGCAGCAAAAATATTTTTTATGTTCAAATATGCGATTCTACAATGTCCAAAATAATAAAA
>JAISYZ010000035.1 GCA_031269545.1 Prevotellaceae bacterium | reverse complement strand
AAAAATGGAAATAAACAAATCAACTGTTTCGTAATTGTCAGATATGGCATAAGCATTGATTTTGTGCTGATTGCGCGTTCCTAATGCTTTTTCATCATAAGCAATGGCTGCGTTTTCGGTTTCGCCTGCCTCTGCAAGCATATCAACAGCAATGCGGGTAAATGTCTGTTCCTGCGTGTCGCCGTCCTCGTTGCCTGCCTGTAATGCTACAATATCCTGAATTAGAGATTGATAGTATTTGATGATTTCATTCATAAATTCTTGACAACATTAAAAAGTTGATTTTCATAAACTAAACACTCATCGCACATTGCGAGAATGATTGAATATTTTACATCGCTCACGCCTCCGCGCAGGTCGTTTTCCTTAATTCTCGGAAAATCGTTTTCGATTTTGTAAAAATTCTCATTGCGGACTTGATAAAATCTGTCCTGATAAAACGGCTCGTGCTTGTTGAAATAACCCGCTTCAAACAGTTTGGCGTTGAAAAGCGACAACGCGGGCGTATCGTTTTCGAGCGTTTCACGGATTGCAGCGATTTTCTGGCAAAGCGTCTGACCGTTGCCGTTTGATACCTCAACCGAAAAATGATACAAAAACAGGGTTTCAAGCAATGTTTCGTCTAACTGCCTTTCGCCGTTAATGGTTACTTTCTGCGGATTGTTGGTTGAGGTTGTTTTTACCTCGACCGCCCAATTGTTGCCCTGAAAGTCGCGCATTGCCTTATCTACTCCAACCCAAGTATGCAGCGCATCGAAAGGGTTGGTGTCGGGCTTGGCGAGGAACTTTTGTAAAAAGTGCAGTTCGCCGTAAAGACCCTGCTGTTCGGCGGGCGTTAGCCCTGTCGAGTTGTTTTTCTCAAAAAGCGTTTTCCACTTCTCTAACTGATTGACAACGGTACGGCTGATTTTCTGTTCGGTGTTGAGTTTTATAACCGACTGTATCAGATTTTCGCACAAAGTGGCAAAAATGTCGCGGCTGTTTGGGTGCAAAAGTTGGATTATCAGCAGGCGGAAATTTACAAAAGTAGTGTCAGCCAACAACATAACTTTCAATTCCCGCAGGTTGTCGAAAGAAGAAATATCTATGCGTATGTCGTTACTGAAAGTGAACGCTACGCCGTAATATCTTTCGGGGTACTGAAAAGTACCGTAAATGCGAAACTGCACATCGCTTGAATACAGGCGTTTAACAAGTCCAACGCTCTTTTCTTCTTCCAATGCCTCCCAAAGTTCCAATATGTGATTACTGTTCGTCATAAACATTGTCGTTTTCGTTATCAAATAAAGTTTCTGTATCTGCAAATTCCGCAACCTGATTTACTGTGTATGAAACAGCAATGTTGGTGCTGCTGCTGGGAAACGAAATAACAAAACCAATAAACGGCTCGTCCGTTTTACTGTATGAAATTGTACCGCCTTGTTTATCGCCCTGTTTATTAAACACATTCGCACAAACAGGATTAAGCGGATAAATCAGCAAAAGCGGATTTGTTCGCGGGCGAAATTCCTGCCTGACAATATCGGGGGCGGGATAATCCTTGTCCCATTCTTTGCCTTGTTCTGCTTTGCGTTGCTGCGTCCGTTCCAATGCAGTATCTAATAAATCTTCGTCTAAATCAATAAACTCATCGGTCTGATTACCGACAATGTGATTTTTACGAATGTAGTAAGTGTTCCAATTTGTATCTTCGGCGCGGTTACGGTCGAAACAGCCCGCCTGTATGCCGTTTGAAAAAAGGTGCTGAACTGCGGATTGGTTTTTATTCATTAACACAATACGCCACGAGGTTAATTCGCCCGCTCGCACAAGGTCTTGAATGTAACTGTTAATCATATCCAAATCAACCTTTTTCAAACTGTCGGCAACCTTGAATTTAGAAAGGTAATCGCAAACATCATCAGGCGAAACATTGCGCCACAAATAGTTATTGCCTTTCTTTTCGGGCGTTCCCAATGCAGAAATAAAACTATCGGTTGCAATCAAATTTCGTTTCTTTATACCCTTGTCCATTGGCAGTTGGTAAGTTTCTATCAAACGCCCTGCCCACGAAACAGAAATCTGTTTTGTATAACGCATTTTTGAAATTGAGGTAATTTGCAGGCAGCCGGGGTGTGTTCTGACTTTCAAAGCATAATTTTCGGGTGTGCCGCCCGATTCTGCCAAGTAGTTAAATTCGCCTCTCAATTCTTCGCTTGCAACGGTGATATGCCTAAACCACTCATTTAATTCTTCACTTGTGAAAAGTCGGCATAAATCAACATAGCCGGGGCGGTAGCCAAACCAACGCCCCATTTGCATAAGTGTATCATACATTTTTGAGGCACGCAAAAAGTAACTTACCGACAACCCTTCCAAAGTCAAGCCCCGCGAAAGTTTGTCGCCGCCGATAGCAATTACCGAAATGCCTGTTTTTTCGTTTTCGTAGTATGTCAGGCAGTCGCCCGAAGTGCCGTTAATTGATTTTACCTCAACCTTTTGCACGGCTTTGAAAAGCAACGGTTTTATTTCTTCCCACGAATGAACGGTTAAATTTTTGTCAATGTCGCCGAATTTTGATTGCTGAATTTCGCTTGTAACGGTTTTGTATGATTTGTAATTTGCCGTATCATCTTCCAAAACTTTACGAAATTCTTCCAAAATTGCAGTGTCGTTTGCCTCTATCTCGTGTTTGTAGTAGTTAAAGAGTTGTTCGACTAACTCTTTAATGAGGTTTTGCCACATCTGAAAACGCGAAATGTGAATGAGCATAGAATTATGTTTTGTCCCTTGTCCTCTGGCAATTCGGATTGCATAGGTAACAATGAAACACTTGACAGCGGTTTTCAGCGATTCGGGAATGTCGCTGAAAGTGGGTTTATCATCATCTTTTTTGTGTCCCTGCGGCACAAAAAAATCATAATCTTTTATAGGACAAACGATTGGCAGTAAATCGTTGTTTGTATCGTCCGGGATTAAAGAAGTTCCAAAAACCTTTTCTGGTCCGATATAGTTTGTCGGCGCGGGAATGTTAATGATAAAATCACGCGGGAATAAATCGTCCTCGTCTGGCGGAATAAAGATATTGGCAAACGGTGTAGCCGTGTAGCCAACATAGGCGGAACGATTAAAAAGCCCGATAATCTTACAAATGTTTTCGTTTATGGCTGTGCGCTCTTTTTTTGCTGCCTCGTCGCTTTGTTTTTTAGTGTTGATTGAAGCGTTGTCTGCTTCATCGTCAATCATTAACAAATTTTTATTTGTAATTTTACCTTCAACACTCTGACTATTAAGCCACGAGAATAAGCGTTTAAGAACTGGCGAATTTTTCTTAACAACAAAAATTGCAGGTTGAGGAACATTGAAATTAAAACCTGCGTGATTTGCAGCACTTTTATTAAAATCGCCGTTATCTAAACTTGTTGTATATGAATTTGCTATTGCATTTTCAAAACTTGGAATTAGTCCAACACCGATTTTTGTGGTTTTATTCATTGAATAAGCCCGCTCTTGTTGTGTGTCGAAACCAAGAAAACCCTCATCTAACCTTAATTGTGTTTGACTTCTCAAATTGTTGTGAATACCTGCCAAAACAACAATCAGGTTAAAACCTGCATCGGCGGCTTTGCAAATCAGTCCTGTGTAATTGGCTGTTTTGCCTGACTGTACCTGTCCGACAACAAGCCCTTTTTTAGATATTATTTCAGTGCGTTGCGGGTTGAAAAGTTTGTCAAGCACTTTATCTGTCAGTTCGTCCAACTGCAAAACAACGCTTGGGGCAAACTTCTTTTGCTTTTCCAAATATTCAGCGTAACGAGTCCAAAACTCCCACTTTGATTTTTGGTCTGCCCGAAAATCTTTTAGCCAAGGCTCGCGGCGTTCTTTGCCTTCCAAAATTTGAAAGGTGTCAATTTTAACACTGTACATTGAAAGCAAATCGTTTTTCAATTTTGCAGTATCAATATCGGGATAAAGCATTTTTGCCTTACTGACGGCTTCGTTTATTTCGCTGTCAGTAACGCTTGCTTTTCTGCCGATTATGCTTTGACAGATTTCTATTGCTACTTGGTAGTTATCATTCATTGTAATTCTTCAATTAAATCTTCGTAATTGTTAAATGGCTCCTGTCTTTTTAATTGGGCTTTTGCTTGTGCGGGTGTTTTCTCCTGTGCAATTTGGTTGCGATACATCAACACAAGCATTTCTTTAATCAGGTTTGTATCAACATCTGAAAACGGCGTTTTCTGTGTTTCTTCGCCCTGTGCCTCGTTAATGTAAATTGTTTTTGTCGGAATTGCTTCTTCTAAAAATTTCAACAGATTTTCAATTGCTTGTTCCGGTTTCTCTTTTGCCAAACTTTTCAAGTCCTGAGTTATTAAATGCTCACGATTAACCACAAAAGACCATTTATTGTCTTTTTTCTTTTCGAGCCAAAGCGGTTGAAAATTCTGTCCGGCTCGCTGTTTCAAAATTTTGCCTCTGTGTCGGTAAACTTCGCTGCCAATGGTGCGAACTGACTTTGCATAAGATTCTAACTGCTCGCGACAAACGGCGGGCGGGTATGCTTTTGACTTCTTAATATCAATCTGCCATTCGGTATCAAGTTTATTCGGCAAATCAATCTGTATGCGTACCAACTTGTAATGTTCTTCCTTGCGGAACAAACCTAACCAATCGCCTGCCAAAAGTAAGCGTTTGCCACGATATACATAAAAGCCCTGCTGCGCGGGGTAGCCGTGCATTCCCTCTGCTTTTTTGTATGCCAATTCTGACGAAAAATTATTTTTGTGAGGCAAAACATAGCCTTTCATTTTTACACCGCCGTTGATACTTTCGGTTGGCTGTTCCTGTGTTTTGCTTTCGTTTGGGCAAAACGGATTCCACGCAGGTATTTCGTTTTCGCCCCAAAATATTTTTATTGTTTTGTCTTCGATAAATCTGTGAAAAGTCATAGCAATATGATTTTTCACTTTATCCAAAGAATCAGAAAACTTACGTTTTGCGTTATCGTCTGTTTCAGCCGTTTGCGGCGGCAAAATTCTGTCTAAATCACTCCAAACAATGAGCGTTCCCGACTGCAAACGGTCTAACTCGTTTGTAAATTCTTCGGGTATCCATTGCAGTAATTCCCATTTATCGCTTTGAGCAACATAGTCCAAATCCCACGACCAAAACGCGGGGGCTTCGTCTTTGCGTTTGCTTAATACGGAAAGTTTGCGACACTGCGAAAATGAAGCGGTTTTTAATCCCAAACCGAAACG
>JAISYZ010000193.1 GCA_031269545.1 Prevotellaceae bacterium | reverse complement strand
ACAAACAATTTCAGCATTGCCGACGAAATCCGCAAACTCAAAGCATTGATGGATGAAGGAATTATCACAAAAGAAGAATTTGAAAAACAAAAAGCAAAACTCTTGGAATAAAATCATGACTTCAAATCCGTTGAAGTCAGGCAGATTTATAGAATATGCATGATTATATCATCATCGTCCGTCTTTAATCGTTCCTTAAAAGAATATAGATTATTTAGTCGCTCCTTAAAAAGAACATAAAATATTGATTAACAATCAATTATTAGTTAAAATTAGATAAAAAAATTGCAGGATTTTAACAATATCCGGTTCAAAACCCTGCAAATATTTTGAAAATATTCTTGCAAAATCATAAAATCAAACAAAATAATTGTAAATAAAAATGTCCCGTTAGGGACAAAATGTAGGTAGAAACATAATAGCCGCTGAGATTTTCGCGCGAAGCATTGTCGCTGACTTGAAACATCGTCGGCAACTCGCGCGACATGCATGTGTCTGCGTTTCTTTCTACCAATATTCTGTCCCTGACGGGACAATAAGCGTCATAAAACCTAACAGGTTTCCGAAACCTGTTAGGTTTAAAATGTCTGTTTATTAATTTTTTGTATCCGTAAATTTCACTTTTTAAGGAGCGACTAAATAATTCAACTCCTTAGGGAGCCAAATACATACCAGATTAATGCTGTAAATATCAAAAGTTAAATTGAATTTTAAAACAAATAGTTTTCTTTTTTTAGAATATGACAAAACATAACGGAAATTTATACTTCATGCGGTATAATTTTATGAATTATCAATATCCAAAAATTTTATTTTTTTATTTTTTCATTTTTAATTTCGCATTTTTACGCCGAGCAAAGTATGCCAATAAAAAAACCGACTTGCATCGGTTTTTTTAATAAATAGATTGAAGTTAAATCTGAATATAAATTATTCCGCCGGTTTAACATTCACCGCCTGAGGACCTTTTGTTCCATCTTCTATATCAAAAACAACAGCATCGCCTTGTTTTAGAGTACGAAAACCTTCGCTTGCAATTCCTGAGAAATGCACAAAAATTTCCTTTCCTTCTTCTGTGGTAATAAAGCCAAATCCTTTGACTTTATTAAACCATTTAACTTTTCCGTTCATATTGAAAACTTTTATAAAATATTCAACAAATAAAGTCAATTTTATTTAATTAAACAAATTTTTATGCATTTATTTTTTGTAATACCAAAAATTAATTGTTCCTTTGCAGCTCAAATGTACTATAATTTAATAAAGTCTATAAAATGAAAATTGAAAACAACAAATCAATCGCATTGGCTTATGTACTAAAAGTTGATGGCGAAATTATTGAAACGGTTAACAAAGAAAACCCCATGCGTCTTATTTTCGGACAAGGCTATTTGCTGCCTAAATTTGAAGAAAAAATTAAAGGAAAAGCAATCGGCGAAATTTTCGAATTTGAACTTAAAGCGGCAGATGCTTATGGCGAAATTGATGAAGATGCTTTTATTGAATTATCAAAAGATATGTTTGAAGTTAACGGAACGATTGACGAAACTTTGTTTACTGTTGGAAACGTAATACCAATGCGCGATTCGCAAGGCAACAGACTGAACGGAACCGTAGATAGCGTTTCGGATACAACCATTGTTATGAATTTCAATCATCCGCTTGCAGGTTGTAATTTAGATTTCACAGGCGAAGTTGTCGATGTGCGCGATGTAACGCTTGAAGAACTGGCAGAAATGCAAGACTCGTGCAACCACAACGATTGCAGCGATTGCAACTGCCATTGCGGATAATGAATAATTTACATGAAATTTTATACAGGCATTTCAGCGGAAAGGGAATATATTATACTTTGTGCGGTATAATTTTGTGAATTATCACTATTCTGGATTAAATCGTTGAGCTTCGCTACGGCTTCGGTTGTTTCGGGCTGCGTTCTCGCAATAACTTTCTAATCCTTGTTGTCATTGCAAACCCGAAAGGTGAAGCAATCTAAGTTTGGCGTAACAAACCCAACTTACGACTTATGACTCTGAATACTGCATATTAAAAAATCGCAAATCATTAAACAGTCAATTCTTTTCGCATTTTATCCATTCTTCTACTATGGTTTCGGCATGTTTCAAAGCTTCGTGCAGTTTGTGGTTCAGAATTATTTTATCAAAATTGCCTGCATACGAAAGTTCTTCTTCGGCGCGACTCACTCGCTTTTCAATATCTTCAATCGATTCGGTTGCCCGCGTAATAAGTCGGCGGCGCAGTTCTTCGAGCGACGATGGCATTATAAATACCGACAGCGCTTGATTTCCGTACGTTTCTTTTATTCGCAGTCCGCCTTTTACATCTACATCGAACACAATAATTTTTCCTTCGTTCCATATTCGTTCGGCTTCGCTTTTTAACGTTCCGTAAAGGCGTCCTTCATAAACTTCTTCGTATTCGATAAACTTGCCGCTTTCAATCTGTTGTTTGAATTCGTTCAAACTTATAAAATAATAATCTTTACCGTCTATTTCATCATCGCGTTTTTTGCGGCTTGTTGATGACACCGAAAATTTAAGTTGAGGAAATTTTGCCAACAAATGTTTTACAATCGTTGTTTTTCCCGATCCCGAAGGCGCTGAAAAAATCATTACTTTATTCGACAATTTTGTTTGCATTTTCGTAATATTTTTACAGTATATTTAAAACCTGTTCTTTAATTTTTTCCAGTTCATCTTTCATTTGCACAACTATTCGCTGAATGTTTGCATCGCTTGCTTTTGAACCTAATGTATTGATTTCTCGTCCCATTTCCTGACAAATAAAACCTGTTTTCCGTCCCGGATTTTCTTCGTTTACCGTTTCACGAAAATAGTCGCAATGTTGTTTCAGCCGAACTTTTTCTTCTGTTATATCAAGTTTTTCGAGATAATAAATCAATTCCTGCTCAAACCTGTTTTTGTCAATTTGCGCCGATGGAGTAAATTCGTTAAACAAATTTTCAATTCGTATTTTTATTTGATTTATGCGTTCTTTTTCAAGCGGTTCGACCTGCAACAGCAATTTTTCTATATTTTCTACATGGCTCAAAACATCTGCAATCAATGCTTCGCCTTCCTGTTCGCGATACAAATTAAATTTAACCAGCGCTTCGCGAAAACAGTTCAAAACAACTTCTTTTTCTTCGTTATTTTCATCTTTGTTTTCAACGTCAAACACTCCCGGAAGATTTAATATTGCTTTCAATATTTCGGGCGAATGAGCGTCTATTCCCATAGTGTCGGCAATTGATTCCAATTCGCTGAAATACGCAATAACAATATCGCTGTTAATATTCGACGCTACGTTTTCGGCGTTCATCGTATAACTTATCGATACGTCTATTTTTCCCCGTTGAGCAATTTTCAACAACTCCGCACGAAAATCAGATTCGTAATCGCGATATGCCGAAGGCAGACGAAATACAGCATCAAACTGTTTACTGTTGATAGAGCGAATAGCAATAGAAATTGTCCTGTCGTCCAGCGCACATTCAATTTTGCCAAAGCCCGTCATTGATTTTATCATAATTTTACTGTTTAATTTGCGGCACAAATTTAATCATTTAATTAGAAATGATTTTATAATTAAATGTAATTTTTCATATTCTCGAAGAAAATAATATTAAATCGAACTTGAAAATTTATTTTTATATATCGTATATATTGTATATATTTGCACAAAATTATAATATATTATTATGAGAAACAATCAGAAAAAGAGGAAATTAATTGACATATCAGACCGTACGGGGAAAATTCTCGGAATGATGGCAGTGCAAAATAATATGAGTTTTAAAACTTATATCGAAACGTTGTTAGACGATAAGGCTAACGAAATAGTCGAAGATGACCTGATTACATGGAAAGACGAAAGCAGAAAAGAGAAGAAAAATTAAAATAAATAAATAAAATGGTAAAATACAAAGGACTTACAGCCGAACAGGTAGAAGAAAGCAAAAAACTGCACGGAACAAATATTGTTACGCCGCCTAAACAAACTTCTTTATGGAAATTATTTTTTGAAAAATTCAACGATCCTATTATTAAAATACTTTTGGTGGCGGCGACTTTATCGTTTGCAACATCATTTTTCACAAAGGAATTTATAGAAACAATAGGAATTGTGTGCGCAATAATTCTGGCTACGGGCGTAGCTTTCTGGTTTGAAACCGATGCCAAAAAACGATTCGACATTCTTAACAAAGTAAATGACGATATTTTGGTGAAAGTTATCCGTAACAGCGAAATTTGCGAAGTTTCAAAACAGAATATTGTTGTAGGCGATATTGTTTTGATTGAACTTGGAGAAGAAATTCCCGCCGATGGCGAATTGCTCGAATCAATGTCGCTAATGGTAAACGAATCAACGCTTACGGGCGAACTGTCAATAGCAAAAACAACAAACAAAGAACATTTCGACGAAGATGCAACATATCCATCCAACATGCTGATGCGCGGTACAACTGTTATCGAAGGACGCGGCGTGATGCGCATAAAAGCCGTTGGCGACAAAACCGAGTATGGTCGCGTTGCACAGCAATCAACAATCGAAAGCGATGAAAAAACGCCGCTCAACCTGCAACTGTCGAGGCTTTCGTCATTCATTGGACGCATAGGAACGATTCTTGCCGCATTGATTTTTTTAATAATGGTTGTTAAAGGTTTCATCAGCGGAAATTTGCTCGACGGGTCATGGATAAATATCGTCAATCATATATTAAAATATTTCATGATTTCTGTTGTTATCATTGTTATGGCAGTTCCCGAAGGTTTGCCTATGAGCATTTCGTTGAGTCTCGCAATGAGTATGCGAAAAATGTTGAAAACAAACAATCTTGTTCGCAAAATGCACGCCTGCGAAACTATGGGAGCAGTAACCGTCATTTGTACAGACAAAACAGGAACGCTCACACAAAATCAGATGCATGTCAATTCAATTATTATCTACGATAACGATGACAAATCCGTAATTGACGACTTGGTAGCGATCAATTCTACCGTATTTCTCGACAAAAACGGAAAAATAATGGGAAATCCCACCGAAGGCGCATTATTATTATGGTTGAAAGACAAAGGAAAAGATTATTTTGATTTGCGAAACAGCGTAAAAATTATCGACCAGATACCATTTTCGACTGAACGTAAATACATGGCTACGCTTGCAGAATATCCGAGCGGCGAACGCCGACTGTACGTAAAAGGAGCGCCCGAAATTGTACTGGCAATGTGCGCCAATAATATCAACGATGACATTATCTACGAACAGTTACGAGATTTTCAGAACAAGGCAATGCGTACTCTCGGATTTGCTTACGGCGTTTGTAATGTTAACACAATATCGGATGCAATCAGCAACGGCGCATTGAAATTTATTGGAATAGCAGCAATTGCCGATCCTGTTCGCGAAGATGTTCCCGAAGCAGTGAAAAACTGTTTGAACGCAGGAATTAAAATAAAAATAGTTACAGGCGATACACCTGCTACAGCTTGCGAAATCGCTCGCCAGATAGGTCTTTGGAACGACGAAACGGATACCGATAAAAACAGAATTACAGGCATCGAATTTGCCGAAAAAACAGATGAAGAACTGCTGGAAACCATCGACGATTTGAAGATAATGTCGCGTGCGCGTCCAATGGACAAACAGCGTCTTGTCAGACTTTTGCAGCAACGCAGCGAAGTCGTAGCCGTAACGGGAGATGGCACAAACGATGCTCCCGCACTTAATTTTGCTCATGTAGGATTATCTATGGGTTCTGGAACATCTGTTGCCAAAGAAGCAAGCGATATTACTCTTCTCGACGATTCGTTTTCGAGCATTGCTACCGCCGTACTTTGGGGACGCTCATTATATCGAAATATTCAGCGGTTTGTGATGTTTCAACTTACCATAAATTTTGTTGCAATTGTCATCGTCTTTTTCGGTTCGATTTTAGGAAAAGGCAGCGAACTACCACTCACGGTTACGCAAATATTATGGATAAACCTCATAATGGATACGCTTGCAGCGATGGCTTTTGCCGCTTTGCCTCCAAATCCCAACGTGATGAAAGAAAAACCCCGAAAAAAAAGCGATTTTATAATAATGCCTGCAATGGCTTACTCGATTTTGCTGACAGGAACAGTATTTGTCGGTATTTTGATTGCCATGCTGTTTGTTTGGGATAATAACTTAAATCCCGAACAACTTTCAATACTGTTTACAACTTTCGTTATGCTGCAATTCTGGAATATGTTTAATGTCAAAGCCTTTGCAAGCGGCAAGTCGGCTTTTGAGATGCTGAAAAAGAGCAAAGCCTTTTTATCAATAGCGGCATGTATTTTGGCAGGACAGATTTTTATAGTTCAATTCGGAGGCAAAATTTTTCAAACAACGCCATTACATATTAGCGACTGGCTTAAAATCGCAGGAGGTACGGCGCTTATACTGCTTTTCGGCGAAATATTTCGACTGTTTACACGCAAAAAATATAAAAGTGCATCATTGGAGAGCAAAGTATAATAAACAAAATAGCCGCATCTGCATGTATGCTTTTAAACCTTATTTTAGAAAAAGCCAAAAGGTGGTGAGTTTTTAGGGGAAAGCAGGCGAGCTTTTCGACAAATTTCGCTGACCCTTTGTTCAATGTTGCAGTTTTTTATTATATTTGCACTGGCTTAATAGCCACAATAATGAATATGAAACGCCAAAACATTCTCGAAGAAGAAATAAAAAACGCCGTAGCAGCCAACTATTT
>JAISYZ010000153.1 GCA_031269545.1 Prevotellaceae bacterium | reverse complement strand
CCGAACAAAGATAATTGTTTTTCGATTTTCATCTTGACTTGCAACTTGTTATCTTCTGTGAGTAATTCACTAATTGGTGTTTTGTCGAAAGCAGAAATTTTCAGGATTACCAGATTCTTTATTCGATTCTTGAAAATGCAGGCAAGTCGGCATCCGAAATATCGGATTAGATGCGTATAATAGATTTATTATAAAATATTTTGCAACGGTCGTTTTAATTCGCATTAAAATATCTTGCATTTTTATTTGCCAGATATAATCCGCAAACCGAAGATGCAGGCGACATTGCATAAGTGTCGGTCAACCTTACTTCCGTGTTTTTTTCGGCATCGAGCAAGGCGAATATTTTCTTTTTTTCGCCATGTTCGGGATAAACAGGAAATCCTACGGCTGGACGAATGCCTTTATGTTGAAATTTCCATAAATCGTTGCGAACTTTATTGTGCAGCCATTCCGACAATGCTTCGGCAAGCCTGTCGGTTAGCGCTTTCAATAAAATTGCATTATATTCATCGCCGTCCTGTCTGAATTTTTCGGCAAGTTCGTTTGCGCCTATTCCCGCTGTTGCAACAAAACATCCGATATAATCGCACAGTCCGAAATCAAGCGGAGCGATAAAATCGGCAAGGCTTAAATTGTTTTCTCCCTGTGGTTTTTGCTTCGTTGTGCGCAATGTATGCAGTCGGCAAATTTCCATGTTGCGTTTTGCGTTGTCGAATATAATTATTTCTTCGTCTGATGAATTTGCTGCAAAAATTCCTGCAACTGCTTTCGCCTTGATGCTGTTTGCTGCAATTATATTTTTCAATAAACTTTCGGCATCAGCTTGCAGTTTTTCATGTTCTTCCTTATTGTTTTTCAAGCCGAAGGCATAATATAATTCTTTCCAGTTGACGAGCGGAATTATTTTTTCAAGTTCAACATTATCAAAAACATGTATGCCTAAATGTTCGGGTGCGAAAATTTGTTCATCTTTCCAATTAAGTTGCAGTCTGTTTTTTCGCGCTTCTTCGATGCTGATGCGTATTTGAGATTTTTTCTCGTTTTCGTATTTCTGTTTTAAGTTGTGGTATTCGATATTTAAATTTTCCAGATAATTGCTTTTCAGTTCGGGCGACAATAGATTTTTTATAACATCTACGCTTCGCGAAGCATCTTTGACATATATAACGCCTTCGCTGTATTTTGCAGCAATAGCAACAGCCGTATGCAACTTACTTGTAGCCGCTCCTCCAATTAAAACAGGAATTTTAAGATTATTTAATTTTGCTTCGTCAACTACGCGGATCATTTCGTCGAGCGAAGGTGTTATCAATCCGCAAAGTCCTATCACATCTGCGTTTTCGCGAATTGCAGTTTCGATAATTTGCTTTGCGGGAACCATCACTCCCAAATCAATAATTTCGCAACCGCTGCACGACAACACAATGCCTACAATATTTTTCCCAATATCGTGAACATCGCCTTTTACAGTCGCAAGCAAAACTTTTTTTGTGTTTTGTTTGCTTTTATTTTTTGATTTTTCCTGTTCTATCAAAGGCTGCAGATAAGCAACGGCTTTTTTCATCACGCGAGCGCTTTTTATCACTTGCGGTAAAAACATTTTTCCTTCGCCAAACAAATCGCCGACTTGATTCATTGCCTGCATCAACGGCTGTTCTATAATTTGTATAGGAGAACTGTACTGTTCCAAAAGTCTGTCGATAATTTCTTCTATTTTATCGGGAATGCCTTTTATAAGAGCAAATTGCAGTTGCTCATCGGGCGACATACTGTTTTCGTTTGATTGATTGCCTCTGTCAATTTTTTCAATATCTTTTTTGATATTTTTTTCGCTGTATTCCAAAAGTCGTTCCGTTGCATCGCTGTGTCTGTTGAGAACAACATCTTCAACTAATTTCAAAAGTTGACTGTCAATTTCGCTGTATATTATTTGCATCGAAGGATTTACAATTCCCAAATTCATTCCTGCCGCTATTGCGTGATAAAGAAAAACAGAATGAATTGTTTCGCGAATCGTGTCATTTCCGCGATAGGCAAACGACAGATTACTGATTCCTCCGCTTACTTTGGCGTGCGGAAGATTTTGTTTTATCCATGCACAACAATGTATAAAATCAACTGCATACGAGTTGTGTTCTTCCATTCCCGTTGATATTGCAAGAATATTCGGATCGATAATTATATCGTGCGGAGGAAAATTTATTTTTTCGGTCAGCAGGCGATAAGCTCGCGATGCAATTTCAATTTTTCTGTCGAAAGTATCAGCCTGACCATGCTCATCAAATAACATTACGACTGCCGCTGCTCCGAACTTTTTAATGTATTCTGCTTTTTCAAGAAAATCATCTTCTCCATCTTTCAGATTTATTGAATTAACTATGGATTTTCCCTGCAAACATTTTAATCCTGTTTTTATAACGTCCCACTTCGACGAATCAATCATAACGGGAACTTTGGATATATTGGGATCGGATGCAAGCATATTTAAAAATTCGCACATTGCTTTCGGCGAATCAATCATGGCATCATCCATACAGACATCTACAACCTGTGCGCCGTCTTCAATCTGTTTGAGGGCAATAGATATGGCTTCTTCAAATTTTTGTTCTTTTATCAGACGCGCAAATTTTTTTGAGCCTGCAACGTTTGTACGTTCGCCGATATTTATAAAATTGTTTTCGGCGGTAACTTTCACAACTTCCAATCCGCTAAACGCCGTAACATGATTTTGTTTTATCGGTTTTCGAGGTTGATATTTATTAACTCTTTCCGCTATTTTTTTTATATGTTCGGGAGTTGTTCCGCAGCATCCGCCAATAATATTTACCCAACTGTTTTTCAATATTTCTTCCACATCGTTTGCCATATCTTCGGGCGACAGCGTATATTTTCCAAATTGGTCGGGAAGTCCTGCATTCGGATACACGCATATATTGAAAGTCGAAATCCGCGCAAGTTCTTCGATATGAGGCATCATTTGTTTTGAACCGAATCCGCAATTTAATCCTATACTGAACAAATTCAGGCTCGAAAATGTTGTATAAAAGGCTTCCAGAGTTTGTCCCGACAGTGTTCTGCCGCTTGTATCGCTTAATGTTACCGAAATCATAACAGGAATATCAACCGATTTTTGGCGGCAGTAATCGTTTATTGCAACAAAAGCGGCTTTGGCATTCAGAGTGTCAAAAACCGTTTCAATCAAAAGAGCATCCACTTTTCCATCCATCAAACCGCGCACCTGATTGAAATAAGCATCGTATAATTCATCAAAGGTCAAATTTCTATATGCGGGATTTGCAACATCAGGCGACATCGAAAGCGACTTGCTGCTAGGACCTATCGAACCGGCAACAAAGCGCGGTTTTTCGTTTGTCGAAAACTCGTCTGCCGCCTCACGCGCAAGCACCGCCGCCTGATAATTCATTTCGTAAGCCAGCGATTCCATTTTATAATCGGATAACGAAATGGCATTCGCGTTAAGCGTATTTGTTTCGATAATATCTGCGCCTGCGGCAAGATATGCTTTGTGAATCTCACTAATCGCCTGTGGTTGCGTAAATACAAGCATATCGTTATTGCCTTTCATCTCGACATCCGAATTTGCAAACCGCGAGCCGCGATAATCTTTTTCTTCAAATCCGTATCGTTGAATCATTGTACCCATTGCTCCATCAAGCACAAGTATCTTTTCCCTTATAAGTTGCGTTAAATTTTTATTCATGCAAGCGTATCTTTATTGTGCAAAAGTAACAAAAAAATGATTAACGATGAGATGTAATGTTGAATAAGAAATAATAACAGCAAAAACTGATTTTAATTTGGCAAACGTTATCAAATTTTCGGTTTAAAATTTTATTTTTGTTTGAGCGTCTAATAATTTGTAAGATAATCGATGAAAAGGCGTTGTTCCATATTCTGCAATGGCAAGACGATGTTTTTTAGTAGGATAACCTTTATTTTGCTGCCAGTCGTATTGAGGATAATCTGCTGCGATTTTTTTCATAAACTCATCTCTGTGCGTTTTTGCTAAAATTGAGGCTGCAGCTATGTTTTTGTATTTTGCATCTCCTTTCACAATGGTTTTATATGCGATATTTTCATATTGTTTGAAACGATTTCCGTCAACGATTATAAATTCGGGCTGTATTTTAAGACCGTGTAGCGCTTTGTGCATAGCCAGAATCGAAGCATTAAGAATGTTTATTGTATCGATTTCTTTATTATCAACAGAGGATACAGACCACGCAACCGCTTCGTTTTCGATAATTTCGCGCAGTTCATTTCGTTGTTTTTCAGTGAGTTGTTTAGAATCATTAAGCAAAGGATGATCAAAATTATCGGATAAAATTACAGCCGCAGCAAACACCGGACCTGCTAAACATCCGCGTCCGGCTTCGTCGCAACCCGCTTCGGGCTTTATATTGCCAAAACAAGATTTTAATTCAATTTTTTTCAAAATAATCTTTATTTTCGGCAAATGTAATAATTTTCATTGTGATTTCGGCAATTTGCGGCGGTTGGCAAAAACCGAAGCAACCGAAGCCGAGTTACAGGCAGCATGGGAGCAACTTTATACTGAATATTGTGAGCTGAGCGGAGACAGGCAGCACGTTTATTATTTCACCCTGTACAGGGCGGCGTATTATTTGAAATTAAAACTGCATTTAGCACAGTCATTATTATTAGAAAACCCCGAACAGTTGGAACAGTTAGGATACAAGGGTGGCGCTAAACAGATAATAGCAAAGATAAAGTTTGATACAGTGAATTTGCAGGCAAAGGAAAAAGAATTAACCAAGTTAACAGACAAACAGACAGGCACGATAAAAGAAAGTGATTTTGACGACTGGATTATGTCGGTAGGCAAATATCTTGGCTTTCAGATAAAGCGTAAAGAAATGCTATTATCAGAGTTTCTGGCTGCAAACAAGGCAATGGTCAAAGAACTTGAAATAAAGAGCAGGAGAGTTAAGAAATGAAAAATAACCAGTAAAAGTAGCCAATGATAATCGCACATATCAATAAGCACACAAAAACTCCCCATAAGTCTAAAAGGAAGCCTTTAAAAGGATGCTTCTTTTTATATTCTTTCAGTTCGTCTAATACATATTGAGGGACTTTGTAACCCATAAAATTAAATATTAAAAATTAAATAATGCGACAAAGTAAAAAAAAACATCTGGAATAAACAAATTTAAATTAAAAAAACAAAAAAAATTATGAAAGGAATAATAGAGTCGTTAGGACTAAAAGAAATTCAGGATGAAATAAAAAGCCTGACAGCGGAATTAGAAACGTTAAAAGCGAGTTTGACTAACATTGGCGAGGACTTTACGGCTGCATTCAAAGAAATAGGGGCATTGCTAAAAGAGGTAAAGAAATCGGCAAATTTTACCGAATTAAGAGAGAACGGCGAAAAAACCACAAAGAAAATTCAGGAAGTATCGGCAGCAATGAAAGAACAGGCAGCACAGCAAAAAACGATAGAAACGCTGACAGCCCGCCTGTCTGCTTTGGAAAATGAGGAAGCCAAAGAGGTACAGAGGTTAAAAATTGAAATTGCAGAGAAAAACAGACAGCAAAAAATTGAAGCGCAGGCGAGTTTATCGCTTCAAAAAGATATAAACGGCTTGATTGCCGCATATAAGGAGCAGTCGGGCAGCATAAGAGAACTTACAGCCCGCAACAAGGAACTGCGAACGGCAAGAGACAGTTTGAATACCGAAACGCAGAAAGCGGACATAGAAGAATTAAACAAAATCATTGACGCCAACACAGCCGTTATAAAAGCCAATCAGGACAGTTATGTGCAGCAAAAAATGACCATTGGCGACTATAAGACCGCCATTGAGGGCGTAAAGGTACAGATAAACGGCGCACAGGCATTAATGGTAAAGATAGCCGAAGAAACAGGAAAAGACAGCAAGGAATATCTTAACGCATCGGCAAGTCTTAATGAATTGAACAAACAACTTGAAGATTATGTGCAGAGTTTGTCAAATGCAGAACAGGGAGCAAGTCCGTTGAAAAAGAGGCTTTCCGAACTCAAAAGAGAAATGGAAGACTTAAATCATAAAGGGAGCAGTAATTGGACTGATGAACAGTCCCAAGCATATAATAAGGCGGCAACCGAAGCAAAAAAGTTGCAAAAAGCAATATCGGCATTGGATTTTCATGAAAATTTTCGCAAAATTACCGCATCATAATTTTCCTGTCAAGTGAAAATCTGCAAAAAAAATATTAAAAATTATTAACCTTTGTAATTTCGAGGTTGTATATATGAATAATTATTTCAATCGTCCATGAATTATTCCGTATTTAAATTATTTTTGTAAATTTGACTGAATTTACAGACAGATGTTAAAAATCTGACTTGCTTATACTCTATTTGAGTAAATAAAAATGTAATATAAAAACAGTTATATATAATGAAAAAACTTTTTCTCATAGACGCTTATGCATTAATATATCGAGCATATTATGCATTTCTGAAACGTCCGATAATGACTTCGTCGGGCATCGACACATCGGCGATTTTCGGATTTACAAAATCAATATTCGAAATTCTGAAAAAAGAAAAACCTACTCACATTGCGGTCGCTTTCGATCCTTACGGAGGCAAAACGTTCAGACATGAAATGTATTCCGAATACAAGGCAAACAGACTGAAATCGCCGGAAGTCATAAAAAATTCCATTCCCGTAATCAAAGAAATACTCGCAAACATGGGAATTGCGATATTCGAAATTGATGGCTACGAAGCCGATGATATTATCGGAACTTTGGCAAAAAACGCCGAACGCAACAATTTTCAGGTTTACATGGTTACGCCCGATAAAGATTATGCTCAACTCGTAAGCGAATCAATATTCATGTACAAACCGAAACATTCGGGCAATGATGTTGAAATATGGGGCGTGAACGAAGTTTGCGCTAATTTCGAAATAAACAAACCTGAGCAGATAATAGATATTCTCGCAATTTGGGGCGATGCATCCGACAATGTTCCGGGAGTGTCGGGAATAGGAGAAAAAGGAGCGACAAAACTTGTGCATGACTTCGGAAGCATTTCGCATTTGCTCGAAAATACAGATAAACTGTCTGAAAAACAGCAAAAAATAATTGTTGAAAATCGCGAAAAACTTTTGCTTTCGCAAAAACTTGTTACTATTGACACAAAGGTTCCTGTCGAATTTAACGAAACCGACCTGCAAAAACGTGATGCCGACAACGAAAAACTTGCGGAAATATTGCAAAAATATGAATTTGCATCGCTTTTGCGCGAATTGAAAAATAAAGAAACTACAAAAATAATACAAACCGATTTGTTCGGAAATTCGATATTTGAACAAACACAACAAAATGTCGGCAATGTAAGCATGTTCAAAACAATAAACGATGTCGCTCACAACTATAAAACAGTGAATACCGCCGCCGAAATCGACAAACTTATACAATTGCTTCTGTCGCAAAAAGAAATTTGCTTTGACACCGAAACCGAAGGCTTTGATTATTTTTCGGACAAACTTGTTGGAATTTCATTTGCAGTAAAACCTCACGAAGGATATTACATTCCCGTATGCGAAAATCACGGAGGCGAACAATCATTTATCGAAAAATTACGACCTGTATTTGAAAACAGCAAAATAACAAAAATTGGACAGAATATAAAATTCGATTATCTTTTTCTGAAAAATTACGGAATAAACGTTTGCGGATTTTTGTTCGATACAATGCTTGCCGATTATTTGCTGAATCCCGAACAGCGGCATAATATGAACATTTTAAGCGAAAAATATTTATCGTATTCTCCTGTAAAAATCGAAACGCTGATTGGTGAAAAAGGAAAATATCAGAAAAAAATTTCGCAGGCGCCGCTTAATGCCGTTGCCGAATATGCAATTGAAGATGTTGATGTTACAATTCAATTGAAATATATTCTCGAAGAAGAATTGAAGAAAAATAATCTTTACAAACTATATTGCGATATAGAATCGCCGCTTATTCCTGTGCTTGCCGATATGGAATATGCAGGAGTTCGTATCGACAGTGAAAAACTAAACGCCTTCGGACAAAAACTTAACGCCCAACTTCTTGATCTCGACAAAGAAATTAAAGATATGACAGGCGAACCGACTTTGAATATTTCGTCTCCGAAACAGTTAGGCGTTGTCCTTTTTGAAAAAATGCAACTCAACGATAAAGCCAAACGCACCAAAACCAAACAATATTCGACCGACGAAGAAACATTACTGTCGATGCGGGGAAGACATCCTGTTATCAAGAAAATTTTAGAATACCGTTCGATAAAAAAATTACTGTCAACATACGTAGAGGCTTTGCCCGAACTGATAAACAAAAAAACAGGACGTATTCATACATCATTCAATCAGGCGGTAACGGCAACAGGACGATTGAGTTCATCAAATCCTAATCTGCAAAACATTCCCGTCAGAGACGAAGATGGACGCGAAATACGCAAAGCATTCATAGCATCTGCCGAAAATCATGTTCTCGTTTCTGCCGATTATTCGCAAATCGAACTGCGGCTAATGGCTCACGTGAGCGAAGATAAAAATCTTATAAACGCCTTTAATTCGGGCGAAGATATTCACACTTCAACAGCAGCAAAGATTTATCACATAAGCAATTCCGAAGTTACTCGCGAACAGCGGACAAAAGCAAAAACAGCAAATTTCGGAATCATTTACGGAATATCGGCTTTCGGCTTGGCTCAGCGTTTGAACATTCCAAATAAAGAAGCAAACGAACTTATTAACGAATATTTTCGACTGTATCCTGATGTTAAAACATATATGAACAAAGCGATAGCCGAAGCACAGGAAAAAGGTTTTGCCGAAACAATCTTCGGACGAAAACGCAGTTTGCCAAACATCGTTTCGGGCAACGCCATTGTGCGAGGACTTGCCGAACGAAACGCAATAAACACGCCAATACAAGGCTCTGCCGCTGATATTATAAAAATAGCGATGATAAATATTGCAAACAGACTGAAACAGGAAAATTCATCGGCAAAAATGATATTGCAGGTACATGATGAACTTGTTTTTGATGTTGAAAAATCGGAACTCGAAAAGGTTTTGAATATCATTTCAAGCGAAATGCAAAATGCAGCAAATCTTCGAGTGCCGCTGATTGCCGAAGCAAACTACGGCAACAACTGGATAGAAGCGCATTGAATTTGAAAAAAGGTAATTAGTTTCTCCTTAAAAAGTGAGATTTACGGATACAAAAAATTAATAAACAGACATTTTAAACCTAACAGGTTTCGGAAACCTGTTAGGTTTGATGATGCTTGCTGTCCCGTCAGGGACATTTTTATTTACAATTATTTTGTTTGGTTTAATGATTTTGCAAAAATATTTTAAAAATATTTGCAGGGTTTTAACTCGTATTGAGCAAAACCTTGCAATTTTCTCACATGATTTTCATTCATAATTATCTATTAATAAATAATTTATATTCTTTTTAAGGAGCGACTAATTATCTGTTGCAAACCATTCGGCGCAGGTTGTTGCCGTTTCGCTCAATTGCAAATGATGCAGCGAAACACTTTCGGGCAATATCTGCGTTAATATTTTTACGAAATGTATTATCAAATTCTCGCATGTAGGCTGATAATCTACAATTTCGACTTTTTCATATTCGTGTTTCAAATCGGCGGCAAGTTTTGCTTTTTGGCTCATAACAAGCGCATGATCGAAACGTTCAATAATATTGTTGTCAACTATTTTTTTCAAGTCGCAGAAATCAATAACCATTCCCAGTTTCGGATTGTTTTCGTCGCTGTTTGGCTGTCCCGATACAGTGATTTTCAGCACATACGAATGACCGTGAATATATTTGCATTTACCATCGTAATTAGTGAGCGTATGAGCCATTTCAAATCTAAATTCTTTTGTTACACGTATTATTGACATCTTTTTTTCATTTATCGTTTTCAATTATTAAAAGTGTAAAGATACGGAATAAATTGTTTATTTCATTACAATATTTCATATTTTAACGAATACTAAATAAATATGCGGAAAAACAAAAACACGAATGTAAATGTTTATCCGCACAAAATTGACAAACTGTTCTAACTTTTGCTTTAGAAATTATAACCTATAGAAAACGCCCAGTTTTTGGTTTTTACCGTACCCTCATCGCCTGTATCATCAATATTTATTAATCCGGGCTCGTAACCTATGCCTACATATATTTTATCGAATGTAGCGCCTACGCCAACTTTGAGTCCAAGGTCCAGATGCTCAAATGCATTATCGTTAAAAAATTTTACAGATGTTTTGTATTCTCCACTGCTATATTTGATTTTACCTCCAATACCATAAGCCACATAAAATCCGGCAAATGGTTGTATTGTAATATTATTGGCAAGAGTAAAATGATAATTAATCAATAACGGAGCTTTTAAGTACATCGCATTTGCATTGACTTTACTGCCATAAAGCTCTTCATATAGATCTCCCATTGCTACAGATTGTTTAAATCCTTTTTCCGTAAAATACAGACCTGTTTCCAAATACAAAGGAGTAGCAGGAATAAGCAAATGCTGATACGAAAAACCTGCATGAAAACTTATCCTTGAACCATATTCTGCCGAGATGCTCATTCCAAAAGACTCGGCAGATTCCACAATGCTTGATGAATTTAACCCTGCACGAATTCCAAAAATATCCTTTTTGAAATTCTGCGCCGAAACTGTTGCATAAACTGCAAAAAGACTGATAACAGTCAACATAATCTTTTTCATATTTTTAATTTTTAATTTAACATAATGCGTTTTTTGATTTGCAAATTTATATAATTTTTTCAAATTAACGCACATCTTAACAAAAAATCAATCATTAATCAATTAAAAACGAGAATATTTGCGCACATCGTAAAACCAATGTAACATAATATTAAAATTAATGTAAAAAGATTGTAATTTTTACGTAACACGGCGGCTTTACTTTTGCACAAAATTAAAAATTATAAATTAAAAAATGCAACAAATTAAACTAATATTATTACTGTTTTTTCTGATTTTTCATTCAAATGTTTCGTTTCTTTTTGCAAGCGACATTCCCGAAAAAATAACAGGTTATGTGAAAGATGCCAAGACTTCGGAAGCAATTGCGGGCGCAACCGTTTTGGTTAAAGAAACAAACAAAAATGCGATAACCGACACATTAGGATATTATGAAATAAGCGGTTTGAAAAACGGAAAATACACGTTAGTATTCAGTTACATGTCGTACAAAACTGTCGAAACAGAATATGATTTGAACGCAGACGCTGCACACTTAAATATATTGATGGAAAGCGATGTACAGGCAATCAGTCAGTCGGTAGTAACGGGACGCACACGCAGCAATACCGAAACAGGCATGATATCTACAATAAAAACAAACTCACAGGTAATCAGCGGCGTATCAGCATCTCAAATATCAAAAAGTTCGGATAGAACAGCTTCCGAAATAGTTCGTCGTATTTCGGGAATAACAGTCATCGATGAAAGGTTTATCATTGTACGCGGACTTTCGCAGCGATACAACAATGTATGGCTCAATGGATTATCAATTCCCGGAACCGAAGCCGACAGCAGGGCTTTTCCTTTCGATTTGATTCCAAGCAGTCAAATTGATAATTTGCTCGTTTACAAATCGCCATCGCCCGAAATACCCGGCGATTTTTCGGGAGGTTTTGTGAAAATTACATCCAAAAGCGTTCCAAGCGAAAACCGTGTTGAAGTCAGTTATGCTTCGGGATTTAATATTAATACGCAATTCAATGATTTTCATATTAATTCGGGAAGCGGCACAGATTTTCTTGGTTTTGACTTGAGTAAACGTCCTTTGTCGGGAAATTTTCCGAAACATCTTGATGCTGTTGTCAATACTGCGGAAATTACCAAATTTACGCAAACGGGTTTCAACAACGACTGGCGCATAAAAAATATTACACCTTTACCCGACCAGCGATTATCGTTAATGTTTTCTCGCCGAATAAATACAAAAAACAATCAAACAATAGGAAACATTACGGCTCTCACTTACAGTTATACATTTAAAAGCGTCGAAAAAATGAAAAACGCTCGATACGGAATATATTCAGGTTCGGCTGACAAACCGATAATTCTTGATGATTATATTGACAATCAGTATTCAAATGATGCACGTGTAGGACTTTTGCATAACTGGTCGTTCAAAATAAATCCATCAAGCACGGTTGAATTTAAGAATCTATTAAATGTTTTAGGAAGCAATCGCTTGACCGAACGAACAGGAATCAAAGACATGAGCAGCATGTATTATCGCGAACAGACGGAAATGCGTTATTCTTCGCGCCTGACGTACAGCGGACAGTTTTCGGGAGTTTTCGATTTTTCTGCAAATCAAACTTTTACATTTGATATTGGATATTCGTATGCAAACAAAAACGAGCCCGATCGCCGTATTGTCAACAATCAGGCTGGAATAGGAAGCATCGAAGATATTCCTTCGGTAACGACAATCAATGATAATATAAGTCGTTATTTTCAGAATTTGTACGATCATACTGTTTCAGCAGCCGCAAACTATAAAAAAACCTTTGCAAACATATCATTCACACCAACCTTAAAGACAGGTATTTATGCAGAATACAGCAACAGAGATCATTCGACTCGAGAATTTATATACAGATACGATAATTTAAGTTACGAAGAAAAACAAAGCTATCTGAAACTGCCTTTTGAAGAAATGATGAAAATAGAATATCTTGGCGCAGATAAGGTATATGTTGACGAAATCACAAGAAAAACAAATAATTATACTGTCGATGCATGGCTCGGAGCGGCATATTTTGCTTTTGAAATTCCTTTGAACAGATTTAATATTTATTCAGGCGTTCGACTTGAAAGCCGTAATGCAAAATTTACCCGCGACAGGTCGGATGCCGCTGATATAATATTGATTACGCACAAAAATATTAAAGATATTTATTTGCTTCCATCTATCAATATGACATACAAATTCACCGAGAAGCATCAAATAAGAGCAGCATACGGACGTTCGATAAATCGTCCCGAACTGCGCGAACTTTCGCCTACCGTTTACTTTGATTTTGATTTATTCAACGAAATAGGAGGAAACGAAAATCTTAAAACTGCCGTCATTGATAATTTTGATTTGCGATATGAATTTTATCCTGATTTTGGCGAAACTTTAAGTTTGGGCGTGTTTTATAAACATTTCAAAAATCCTATAGAATGGAATTTTATTGATATGGGCGGTTCGCTTCGCTACAATTACGAAAATGCCGATAAAGCCGAAAGTTGGGGAATAGAACTGGATGTGCGTAAAAATCTGGATTTCATTGGATTGTCTAATTTTTCATTAATTCTGAATGTTGCCCTGATAAAAAGCAAAGTTCATTTCAAACAGGGAGAAATTGTATCTGAACCCGATCGCGAAATGCAAGGACAGTCTCCTTATGTGATAAATGCAGGCTTGCATTATCAATCGCAAAAAGCAGGAATTAATATTTCATTACTTTACAATCTTATAGGAAAAAGAATTATCGGCTTGGGCAAGTCAAACAGTTCAGACCATAATGTCAATTCACTTATTCCAAATTCGTACGAAATGCCTCGCAATATTCTTGATTTTACAATAAGCAAAACCATAGGCAAAAAGATTGAAATACGCTGTTCGGCAAAAGATATTTTTTCGGAAGATATAATATTTAAACAGTTTCCGATATTCGAGAAAAACAGTGTACAACATAAACGTGAACAAATAATTCGACAGTATAATCCGGGACAGTCTGTTTCGTTGAGCGTATTGTTTAAAATAAATTAACATTTTAATAAATTAATATTTAATAGTAAAAAAATGAAAAACATGAAATTAACAAGCATTATGCTTTTATTAGGCGCTGCATTGTTCAGCGTAAGTTGCAGCGACAACGACGATCCTGCTCCAACTCCTCCTGTCGGCGAAACTCTTGACTTGGGAGATGGTTCTACTGCTTATGAAGTAACAACAAACACAACCCTGAAATATCCAAACACTTACAATTTAAAGGGCTGGGTTTATGTAGTTGACGGTGTAACTTTAACTGTCGAACCGGGAGTTATCATCAAAGGCGACAAAGGGTCGAAAGGAACTTTGATTATAGAAAGAGGCGCAAAAATCATGGCGCAGGGAACAAAAGAGCGTCCTATTGTTTTCACTTCTGCACAAGCGGCGGGAAATCGCAAGCCCGGCGACTGGGGCGGACTTATCATTCTGGGAAAAGCGCCTAACAACATGAGCGAACAGACAATCGAAGGCGGCGTGCGCTCAAAACACGGCGGCACAATTCCAAATGACAATTCGGGCGTGTTAAGTTACGTCAGAATTGAATTTGCAGGAATAGAATATACGCCTGATAACGAAATTAACGGAATAACTTTTGGTTCGGTAGGCTCGGGTACAAAAGTTGATCATGTTCAGGTTTCGCATTCGGGAGACGACTCGTTTGAATGGTTCGGCGGAACTGTCAATGCCAAATATCTGATTGCGTTTCGCGGCTGGGATGATGATTTTGATTCGGATAACGGATTCAGCGGAAAAGTACAGTTTGCTCTTGGATTACGCGATCCGAAAGTTGCAGACAAATCAGCATCAAACAGTTTTGAATCCGACAACAACTCTACAGCCTCTGAATCAGAACCTTTTACAAGCGCCGTATTTGCCAACGTAAGTATATTCGGACCTGTTTCAAATCCAGCCTCTTACAGCAACAGTTCTGTTACCGA
Organism: Prevotellaceae bacterium; assembly: GCA_031269545.1. Classification (GTDB taxonomy): domain Bacteria; phylum Bacteroidota; class Bacteroidia; order Bacteroidales; family UBA932; genus JAIRKV01. The sequence continues at coordinate 3,509 of JAISYZ010000153.1, read as the reverse complement.
TGGAAGCGCTACTGATGCGCGTTTTCAAGCAGGACTTCATCTGCGCCGTAATACGCAGTTGAGCATTTTCAATTCGCTAATCGCAGCCTATCCAATAGGTTTGATTATCGAAAACGATAAAGGCTCTACTACGCAAAAATGGGCTACCGAAGGAAAACTCAACGTTACCAATTGCGTAATAGCAGGTTCTGTTCAAAATTTTCAAGACAACCAGTATTGGACGGGCGGCGCTCAATTTAATCCTGTTGCATTACCGGGAACAACATTTGCAGAAAATTATTTCAATCGTACAGGAGGCAGCAATCGTACTTTCTCTGCTATCGGCGATTTGAAACTTTCGGGCAATCCGTTGGTTCTTACAAGTCCTGTGGTTTTCCCAAATTCCGACAGCCCGTTAGTTTCTGGATACGACTGGACTAATACGAAAGTATCATCGGGTTTCGATAAAGTAAATTATATCGGCGCATTCGGACCTTCCGAAACGGCATCGAACAACTGGACTACGGGCTGGTGTAATTTTGATCCGCAAAATACTGTTTATTAAGGAAATAAAATCTTCATGCATCAATATATTCTGTCGCGAAAAAGACAGAAAACAGAGGAAACAGAAAAGAATTGTTTCTTCTGTTTCGTTTTTATACCGTGCGAAGTATGATACAAAAGACGTGGAAAATATTTTTAAGGCGCTACTCATTAATATTTTTCAATATAATAAAAAAAGGTTATATCAAAACAACATGAAATACCAATCTGTTTTATTGATAATCAATTTATACAAATTGCATTTTGATAGCAGTTTGGTATGAGTTTTTATAGAATGAATATTTTGGGCATTTTTATTATAATGCTTTTATAATCCTTTACTTCAAACTAAATCTTATTTTGAACAAAAACAAAATCGGGCGTAATTCATAACTGTAAACATAATCGGAAATATCACTGTATGATGCCGACTTATATGTTTTTTCATTGGTCAGATTACGGGCTTCCAAAATATAATCAACGCGCTTTGTTTTATAAACAAAATATGCGTCTGTAAAAAACATCGATTTACTGCCTTCGGTTATTGCACTATTGTGAAAATGTTCGGCAGAAGCAGTAAATGTAAACATTTTTGTTATAAAAACATTCAAAGATGCATTTTGCATAATGTTTTTTATAGGAGAAAATCCGTCGGCGCTGTTTTTTATTTTTGCTACGTTTCGTCCAAATGAAATATTGTATTCAAAACTGCCAATTTTTCCTAACCGAACATTTGCGCTTGCGCCTATATTTATATAATTGCTGATATATTTCATTAAAACATCCTGACGCAGTAAATCGCTGAAGTTTTTGCGATACGAACAAAACAATCCGAATGTAGATGCAATGTTGTCGTAACGTTTACTTATTTTTCCGCTTATAATATAGCCGTCTAATGTGTTGTCAATTTTTTGTGATGACATCTGCGATAACTCTCCAAAATAATTTATGCTTTTTATCAGTTTGTTTTTATTGTTAAAATATATTGCGTTTAACGAACCAAACAGTGATTTTATTGCATTGCCGTAACTTAATGAAACATTGTAATTTTGATATAAAGCGTCGTCAGGCAAGCCGAGATTATTGCCAATACTGCGATAATTGGTCATTACATAACCGCTGTAAGTGTCGTAAAGGCTTCCGTTATAATTTGAAATCATCGCGCCTGCTGAAATACTTGTGTTTATATTTAATTTATACGATATTTGCAAATTCGGTTCAAGAATAAATTTGTGTCGCTTATTTTTCATATCAATAATTTTATCGTTTGAATACTGATTTAAAAAATAAACAGGCAGATTCATATTAATGCTGAACAAAGAGCCTCTTGAATATCGTAAATACGGACTGACAAACAATTTGAATTGATTCCATTGTATATCGTTGTGTAACGAATCGGCGCTTGCATGCGATTGTATATTGTCAACAGGAGTTAATGCACTTGACATTTTTTCTATTTGTAAATCATATCCGCCGTTAATTCCCAATTCAAATCGTCCATATTCGCGTGATGTAAACACTGTTGTTCGCGATTTGAAATTTGACGTATTCATTTCCTGCAATGTTCCTGCAAAATTACTGTTATAATCGAAAATAAAAGGATAAAGCAAAGGATGAACATTAAGATTTATTGTCGATTTGGTATAAGAATTAGTTGAACCGAAACTTAATCGCAACCTTTTATAAGCTTTTATTACTGCAAACTCATCGGCAACGCTGAATTGAGGATTTTTGAAATGTTGAGTTACATCATCATTATTGGTCGTTGCGGCGCCGTAATTTTTATTCCACATTCCGTTTACCTGCAACTTGTTTTTTATGAAAGCCGTTTCTGTATTTGCAAGATATTCGGCGCTTGCTTCAAATTTATCGGTTGCCGTGCGAGCAAAAATATCTTCGGGAACATATAAAGCGCCTGTAGGCAAATGATATGTAGTTTGCGAATTTCCAAGTGATTTTTGTTCATCATGAATATAAAAAGCATTTGCTTTTATATCTATATCAATATTTATGCGTTTAAGCGTATTCACTGCAAAGGTATGAATATTGTTTTTCAGGTATCTGCTTTGAGTTACATTTGGCGTTGAAGGTTTTTGTATTCCGATTATTGCCGAATTGTAATATTCCTGCGAATCATCGGTATGTGATATTAATTCCTGCGTAACATCATTTCCCGAATTATTGGTTTTATAAGTATTCATTGTTTGAAAACTGCGAGTAAAATACATTGCAACCAATTCGTCGTTCCATGTTAGAGGTTTGTATCCACCGCCAAGTTGCATAACCGCATTAAACGTACCTTTTACGTTTTCTTTAAGTGTAAGATTTATTGCCGCATTATCGGAATGTTGAACGCCCTGCAAAACTTTTTTTGGTTGATGATTTTCGTAAACCTGTACTTTTGAAATATCGCTTGCCTGTATGTTGTTCGTTGCAATCCCATAACGACCTTCGAGCATATCAAGATTTTCGATATAAAATTTATTGATCGGTTTTCCATTGTACGAAATTTGTCCGCTTGCAGCAACATCAATTCCGGGCATTTTACCGAGCACGTCGCCTATTGTACGGTCGCTTTGGTCTGCAAAACTGTTTACAAAATAATCAATAGTATCGCTGCGGCGCACTATCGGATCTGCTTTTACCTTGACTTCGCGTATTTGCAGCGCTTCGCTTACAACATAAATATCAACGTTTTGACTTTTTGCCGAAATAAAAAGTTGTGTTTCGCGAACATTCAGTCCCGTAAGTAAAATCATTAAGGAATCGGCGCCTGTTCTGCAAGTTATTGAATATTTGCCATTTTCGTCTGTTATGGCATAACCGTAAATTGCTGTTGTATTTGTATTTTGCAATATCACATTGACATCTGCAAGCGGCTTGTGTGTTATGGTATCGCGCACAACACCGACTATTGTTATCTGTGCATCTGCATAAAAGCAAATCAACAAAAAAGAAAATATGTATAAGATTTTTTTCATAATTTT
>JAISYZ010000041.1 GCA_031269545.1 Prevotellaceae bacterium | reverse complement strand
AAAGGAAAGTATTTTAAATTTTTAACCCTCATTGCCGGTGAAGTAGAGAACGCTTCGCCTATTATTGTTTTGTCTTATGTGATATAAAATATAACAAATATATACTGTATATCAGTTTGATAGATAAAATAACTATGAACTGAATTCGTGGGATTTATAAAGGAAAGGTAGTAAAAAATTGTCATTCTGTAACAGTTAAACATTCGTCTGTTTACTTTTCTTCTTCAAAAACGATATCTTCCAGACTTCTTTTGAATTCGATTGGTTTGTTGTTTATCAGGGCATCTATAACCTGTATCGTACTTTTTGAATCTATATTGCTGATACAACTGCTCAACCGTATGCCGCACATGACCATTATTTTGTCCATTTGGGTAAAAACTTTTGTTCGCTGCTGAACCAGATTCCTGTATTCGCGGGTGTATGTGCGCAATTCCTGTATCAACGGAGGTGGTACAGGACTGTATAAATAAAAAAAACAAAAGTAAGCAAAAACTCGGAATTAGCACTTTGCTTTTTAATTTCTGAAAAAATGGCGCTGATTTAAGGTTTACCGATAAACCGGATCTTACATCCCGTTCGTTGGGAATGATAAGTCGTTATGAAGTTTGTCCGATAGTGTATAACTTGATGGAGCGTCTGAAAGATGGAATGGGGTTTCGACATTAACAGACAGGATAAGCAGGGTAGGGGGTGTTATTGTTTACAAATATCATTGTTTACATTTGTAAACAGTATTGTAAAACATTGGATATGAAATCTTTACAAATATTAATGAAAAATTTTTCAGTTCTGATTTTTATCTTATTCCTTTTTGTAACAAGTTGTCGTCAAACAGATTACTCTGATCTTCGGTAATGGCATTTATTATCCGGATGGCAGGGTATCGGTATTGTTCCTGATATTGAACGTTCAAAGTATTCGTGAGAGACGCGACGAACTTTTGGAAAAAGCGATTGAAGTCATCAGGGATGAAAAATAAGTGTGCCAATAATTGTGGCTACATGGAAGAATATATGATATGATAATTCCGGTACAATAGGTTGCATGTTTCAGATTTCCTGTGATTTTCGAAGTAATCCACACGATAAAAGTCATTAATCCGAAACGCATTAGCAATTCTTCCGTAAAACCGCCATAACACAATCGGGCTATTGGAGTTATCGTAATTTTATTGTTGAGTTCCAACAACTCCTGCGGGACAATAGATTGGAAAACAAAACTCATAACCGTCACTAAAATATTTGCCGATATTCCGAGCAATATTCCGTATTTTAATTGTGTAACAAACTGTATTTCAGGTTTTCAGGTTTATCAATCTTCAATACGGAAGAAATCACCGGCGTCAACAAATCGGTTTTCGTCTGCAGGACTGTGCCGGCGATAACGGCAATCAACAGTAAAACACAAGATTACACTAACGACAATATTTTCAATGCCGTTGGCAAAAATTTCTGGTAATGCTTCTCCGGAAAAGGCAACGATACGGTCACCATCGAAAGTATTCCTAAAATGCCAAAGAAATATAATGTTAATCCTAATTTTTAATTTCTTACTCATCCTATTTATCATAATACAAATTATCAGAAGTAAGAATATATAATCAATCGATATTTATCTTTTGATTTTGAACGTGTAAGCATATTTACATGTCAAATTTGCTTCGTCTTGTAACTCTTTCGGTAAACTGATAATAATTTTCCCGTCTATACTGTTCCATTTCAATGGTTTTGAATATCCAAGTAGATAAATTTTGCTGCCTTTTTTCGGCGTTACCGATTCGATAACCAATTCATTTTTTGGCAATTGTTCCACAAAAGCGAATACTGTTTTATTGTCTTTAGTACGGGTGAAACGGATATCTTTTTTCTGCCAGATTTCACAGGCTCGAGTGTTGTATATTCCTTCGCCGTTTATTTTCAGCCATTTTCCTGTTTCCTCCAACTGCTCGACAGCCTTTGGATGAAAACGACCTGTTTTGTCAGGACCTATTCCGACCATGAAACTGCCGCCTTTTGCTACAGCATCAATCAGATTGTGTATAATCCATTGAGCGCCTTTGTATTTATCACCGTTTTTGTCGTACGAAAAACTGGAAGCCAAAGGATAGATTGTCATCCATGGCATGTTGGTATTTTCTTTATTGCCCGGCACAAAACCTTCGGGCGTATAATAATCGCCGTAATTGCCTATTCCTCTGCAACGTAACATAACGTCGGGCTGCAAACGGCGCATCATTTTCACAGTCTCTTTCATTTGTTGCCAAATATCACGCCCCATCCACTGGTCGAGACAAATCATGTCGATTTTTCCATAATTAGTTAGTAATTCACGCAGTTGTTCACGATGACGCGCCAGCAGACGATCTTTTTCTTCCTGCGTCAATTCGGGAGTCATGTACACATCTTTATTCAAATTTACTTCGAAACCGTAGTTGCCGTCATTTCTTTGATAACTCTCCGTTGTCAGCGGATGAAAGTTATACGGACGAAAATCGGCGTCGTACCAGTCGGGATGCGAAAAATAAAGGTCGATTTTGATGTCATTTTTATGGGCGGCATCACACAATTCTTTCACAATATCGCGTTTAAAAGGCGTTTCTTCAATGCTGTAAGCCAAATCGCAGTGTTCGACAATATTATCGGGATTGAGGTAATTGGCTCTCTGTTTTACTCTTGTTTTGGTGTGAAACATCGAAAATCCTTCATGGTGTTTAGTTGTAAACGCCATACATCGAATGCCGGAACGTTTGAAAAAAACCATCCATTCCTGAGCGTCGAAATCAGTAGGATTGAAGGATTTATACAGATTATTGTACTCCATCTTCTTTTCGTTCGACAAACCCAAATACCCCCACGATTCGCCGTTCATTTCCCAGATAGAATAAATTCCCCAGTGTATCCTGACGGCAAATTTGATATCGCGAAAAGCTTCGTATGCAGCTTCCGAAGCGTGAAGATAATCGGCGTCAGGTTCGTTTTCAACGTAAAACTGGACTTTTTGGTAATGGAAGTCGGTTTTTGGGAGCGTTATGCCGCGCTCCCTGTCTTTTTTGACTAATTCGGCAAATTTTTCATCAAATTTCCCGTTCGACACGGATTTTTGTCCGTAAATATCACTGCAGACAAATATGCAAATAACAGTGTAAATAATTAAATTAAAATATTTTAAGTTCATAAATAATGATTTTAACATTATACAAATAATATACAAAATTACAAAAAAATCAGAATTAACATAATTGCCGAAAAATAGGCTAAATCTTTTTTTGTGCTATTGCCTTTTTGATTAGGATTCGTAGGATTAAAAGATTCGTAGGATTTCCTTCAGACGCCACAACAGATTAACCAGCATTCCGTTAGGAATGCATCGCTCGGTAGAAAAACGATTCTCCGCTTAATCCAGCATTCCGTCAGGAATGCATCCCATAAAGATTATTATGATACAATTTCACATTATTTACAAATGTAAACAAATTTTTATTTACATTTGTGCCGGATTTCCTTTGTGAAATTTTGTAAAATAAGTATCGTTACAAATTATTAAAAAGATGAATAACAGGATAGTAAAGTTAATAAAAGCCGAAGGTTTAACAAACAGTAAATTTGCCTCAATATTGGGTATTCAACGTTCGAATGTTACTCATATAGTTGATGAACGCAATAAACCGAGTTTAAGTTTTATCGAGAAATTGATTTCGAAATTTCCAAATGTAAATGTAGAATGGTTAATGACCGGAATGGGTGAAATGTATAAACAAAACGAAGTAACTGTACAAAATACGGCACAAAATATTGTTCAAGAAACGCCGAAAACTGAGCAAAAGGACGATTCCCCTACCCTATTTACAATTATACCACCGCAAACATCGGATAATCAAACGAAAAACAATCAACCAGTATCACAAGGTATCGGACAGGAAATCGAAGTTAAATCCGAAATGAAATCCGACGATAAGCGTCAAAATCAGAATCAAGATTCGGAAGATCTAAAACAATTAACTCCTCCCGAATCGGATTCGGTGAGAAAAAATGACGAACGGGAAATTGAATGCGTATTAATTTTTCACTCTGACAAAACTTTTAAATACTACAGACCAGAGTATTAATTTATTTCCGTCATGTTTACAAATGTAAACATGACGGAAAGTGTTGTCAACTCTGTGGATGAAAAGTCTTTGCTGTTAATTAGCGAAAATTCGCGTAATTCGCGGACAAAAAGTTTCTACATCATTTCAGTGATAATGTCTGTTCCTTAAATTTGAATTTAAGTGTTTTGACTTCTACATTTTCCGGTACTGCCACGATTAAAGTGTAAATACCGGCGTCCACTGCTGTATCCAGGACTGCCGCCGCTCCTGCTTTGTAACTTTTACCGTCGGGCGCTACAAACTGACCATCTTTATACAATACGCTTAGAACATTGTTGTCTTTTCCGCTTTCCAAAGTGTATTTCAATTTCACACAGAAAGCTTTATTTCCTTTAGCCATACCCGCAGGAGCGAACATTGGCTTTAGATCCACAGTGTCGAGACGGCAACTCCCGCCGGAAAACAGAATTACATCACTGTCACCATTGCCGCAGGAACACACTGCCGCTATTAACAACACAATCAATACATAAATTTTTAAATACTTTTTCATACCTTTTTTAATTTTTATGCTCCATGCCGGAGCGGTTTATAATTTATTTTTATACTTTTTTCTTTTCATTTTTTTTCTATCAGTTCTTTAAGGTGATACGGTTTTTCTTTTGCCCGGAAAGCGCTCGTAAAACTGGTCCTTCCCTTTTGTTTCAAGTCCTTTGTTAAAAGCCATCCGTACTTCGTCGCTGTTCCGTTATCTCTAAGACTTTAACCGTACTTTTCAAAACTTTACATAATCATTCTTTTTGCAAATAATGTAACAAAATTACATGAAAATTTTGGATTTCCAAAAGCGTGAGATAAAAATCAAGACCACATTGTTCCGCTTGTCACCGTACTCTCACGTACAAATATTATCTTTGTTTTAATTAAATAT
>JAISYZ010000032.1 GCA_031269545.1 Prevotellaceae bacterium | reverse complement strand
CCAAAGCAGGATTGGAAAATTACGAATGAAACAAAAGAAATATCAGGCTATAAATGCCAAAAAGCAACATGCTCGTTTCGAGGAAGAGATTATGTTGCATGGTTTACCCGTGAAATTCCAGTAAAAGAAGGACCATGGAAATTCGACGGATTGCCAGGATTAATAGTAAAGGTATATGACACAAAAGAACATTACGACTTTGAATTGTATGCCGTACAAAAAGCAGGGAAAGCAATTATTTTTAATACAGATGGATATATTAAGGTAAATATGAAAAATTACATACAAATGAGCAAAAATCGAATAAAAAACCCTTTTACTGGTCAAAACATAACATTTAATGTAAACGGTTATCCAAATTCACCAAGGCAAAGACATTACGACATAATGGAACGTGATATTAAATGATTAAACCCGCAGAGGCGTAAATCTGTTTGCGCTTCTGCTTTATTTAGAATATATTATGAAAAAAATAACAGTAATTACGATTTTTATACTGACAGCCATGTACGGCAAAGCGCAGACAGTGTTGGGCACCGCATATATGAAATGTTATTACGAATACAAATCCATACGCGATACGGCAAACTTTACGTGGGATACCTGCAATCCTAAATATTTGGGATCTGTTGATCACATGCGCCTGTTGATAGGAAAAAATGTTTCCAAATTTTACAGTTACGACACCTTTCTATCGGATTCTATTTCAAATGCATATTTATCGGGAAAAATGAGCCAGAATGAATATTATAAATTGAGAACTGTTTACAGACGCGGAGAAACTTTTAAGATTTATACAAATTATCCGAAAGGCAGGTTAACTTTTACCGACTTGCTTGTGATGACTTATTTTTTGTACGAAGAAGGTATTCCAAAACAGGAATGGAAAATATCAGGTGATACATCGACAATATCGGGATACAAATGTCAAAAGGCTACATGTGTTTACAGAGGACGACAATACGTTGCATGGTTTACCGACGCAATACAGATCAATAACGGACCATTCAAATTTTGGGGCTTGCCCGGACTGATAGTAGAAGTTCGCGACAGCAAATATCATCATTTGTTCAGATTGGCAGGAATTGAAAAAACAAATGAGCCGATAATATTCGACAAAAAAGATTATATAAATACAAACAGAAAAGATTATACGGGGGTATTTCGCAAATACAGGTATAATAATGCTGAATTTATGATGAGTATGTATGGAGGAGAAAGTGTTTTTGCTTATGATAAGAACGGAAATAAGGTTGAACTCCCTGTATGGAATACTGATATAATAGAAAAGGATATTAAATAACACAGCGGCAGAAGCGTAAACGTGTTTTTGCGCTTCTGCTTTATTTAGAATATATTATGAAAAAAACATTAATTACAGCGATAGTATTTATCTGTGCAGTGTTTGAAATAAACGCTCAGCAGCATATCGACAATATGCAGTTAAAATGTTTGTACGAGCATTATTATCAGTACAATACTCGCGGATCAACGAAAACGCTGATTGATACAATGCAACTGGAAATAGGACAAAAAATTTGCAAGTTTTACAGCCGCAATTATGGATTAATGGACTCCACAGTTACAATTACAGGAGATGTTGTGCAAATTATATATAAAAGCAGACCAAATAAGAGTCGTAATTCTTATACAATATATGTAAATTATCCTGAAAATAAAACCACATTTGACGGTAATGCGACAGGAACATTCAAGTACGTTGAATACATCGAAGATTTTGAAATACCCAAATGGACAGTGCATAAGGAAACGCAGAAAATATTATCACATCCATGCCGAAAGGCAACATGTCGATTCAGAGGACGTGATTATACGGCGTGGTACGCAACGGACATTCCTGTAAGTCGGGGACCTTATAAATTTGCAGGCTTGCCGGGTTTGATACTTAAAATAGCCGATACCGAAAATTTATACAGTTTTGAATGTATTGCTATGGAAAACAGCAACGAGAAAATTTATAAAGATAAAAAGAAAATAGAAGCAGTACCTGTAACAAGAGCAGAATTTATCAGTATGGAAAAAAGAGCATACCAAAATCCCAAAACAACAGCAGGAGAGGCTTTAAAAATGTTAGGATTTAATTTCGATGAAATTAAAGACAGGATTCCCGATAATGCAAAAGTAAGTTACAACCCCATAGAACTCGAATGATAACCGCAGAGGCGTGATTGCTTGCGCTTCTGCTTTTTTATAAATTTGTATAAAAAAATTTGAAAAAATATATAATCATATTATTATTGCAGGCAATTTGTTTTAATACGCAGGCGCAAACTGTTTTTAGCGGCGTTGTGAAAAACGCCCGCACGGGCGAACTGTTGAGCGGCGCAAATGTTACCCTGCACAACAAAAATAATGACAATATAATTGCTTATTCGATTTGCAACAATCAGGGCGAATATTCCATACGCATCGGCGAACAAAACGATTCGTTAGATTTGCGCGTGGCTTATCTGGGCTATGCCGAACAGATAATACGGATAGCGCCGCAGACGCAAGTCAACAATTTTTCGCTTGCCGAAAAGGAATTTGTGCTTAAAGAATCGCGCATTACAGCGCCAAAAATACGCGCGGCGGGCGATACCGTTTCGTACAGTGCGGCGCAGTTTACGCGCGAGCAGGATCGCGTTCTTGCCGATGTACTCGACCGTCTGCCCGGCGTAGAGGTTGTCAAAGAAACGGGCTTGGTAAAATATCAGGGCAAACCTGTAAACCGTTTTTATGTCGAAAACCAAAATCTTATGGACGGACGCTATGGCGAGATTTCAAAAAATTTGCCTGCTGATGCCGTTAAAGGCATTGAGGTATTTGAAAATCATCAGCCTGTACGCGCTTTGCAGGACATAAGTTTCAGCGATCAGGCGGCAATGAACATCAAACTCACCGACAAAGCCAAAGGAAAATGGATAGGCAACGGTTTTACGGCGGGCTTGGGCGCGTCGCCGCTGCTGTGGCGAGCCGAATTTTCGGCTATGCGCTTCAGTTCCGACATGCAAACTTATCTTACCTACAAAACGAATAACACAGGACAGGATATTAAAATCTACAACAATTTTGCAACCATACAAATCATTATGCTCAACGAAACAAATACGGGTGCATTTTATTCTCCATTCATATCGTCCCCCGATTTGGACAGGAAGCGCAGTTTTTTCAACCGCAGTCATGTGTTCAGCATCAACAATCTTTGGAAAACAGGAAAAGAATCGAATATAAGATTTAATATTGATTACAGAAACGAAGAAACAGAACAGGAAAGCAGTCAGACAACAAAATATTATCTGGGCGCCGACAGCGTTTATACATATTCCGAAAAATACAAAGTCAACAATTATCAAAATAAACTCAGCGGGAACCTGACATATACAAAAAACGAAAAAAAACTGTTTTTGGAAAATAAATTAAGCGCCGAAGCCGACTGGCAAAATATAAATTCGACAACAACAAACGGCAACGATATTTATCAACATTTCCGCCTGCCGGGTTTTGAAGTAGGAGACGAGTTCAAAATAATAGCCCGCACCGACAAAAAGCGAACTTATCATTTCACATCAAACAACAAGTTCAAATTGCAGCCGCAGGAACTGCGCAGCGATATTTCGGCGCAAACAGTCAATCTCAACGAATTTTCGCAAATTGCCGATATAAAAACTTTTACAAGTGCAAACATTCTGGCTTTCGGGCATAACATGAAAAGAGTGAATGTGAATTACAGGGCAGCCTACGACTTAAAAATCGATAACTACGACACAGGCAGCGAAGTTTTCCGCCGCAACGAACATGTTGTCGGTTTCACTCCGTCGCTGTCGTATCAGGACGGGCGATTGCGCACAAGCGTTCAACTGCCTTTGTCGTATGCAAATATTTCGGGTTCGGATAATATTGACGGCTTTTCGGGATTCGTTTTTGAGCCTTCGCTGCGGTTTACGTATTCGCTGGGTTATTTTTGGGAATTGAACGCAAGCGGCGACTTGTCGGCAGATTTGGGTTCGATTTACGATGTTGTGTCGGGAGTGATGAAAAATTACCGAACTCAATACGTTTTCGATGGCGCATTGCCTCGTACCGACAGAGCAGCAGCAGGAATAGGAATTAATTACAAAAATCCCATAAAAGCGCTGTTTGCATACACAAACATATCGTACAGCCGCGTAACAGGCAACAATACAAACGAACAAACGATAAACGGAGCGCAAATAATAAATAAAATCATCGAAGGCAAAAGCAAAACAAACAGCATAAATGCAAACGGATATATCTCTAAAATTTTCGACTGGCAGCGTTGCAGCGCAAAACTGAACTGGAGCGTATCGCGAAGCCGGTCGCAGCAAATACAAAACTCGATACTCATGCCGTTTTCAAATTTCGCGTTCTCGATAAGTCCGAGTTTTGACATCGAAACATTTGCCGAACAAATGCTGACTTATTCGGTTTCGATTTCGGCTGTGCGTTCTACAATTCAAAACGTCAAACAGCCTTTCATGCGCAATATGAAACAGAATTTCACATATTATATTCCTGTTACGAAGAAACTCAACATAATGATTATCGGCGAACATCTGCGTAATCAGGTAAGCGCAAACCAGCACGTAAACATGTTTTTGATGGATGCCGTGGCGCGTTACAGGGTTTCAGCCAAATTTGAAATTTCGCTGAACTGGAACAATATTTTCGACACTCGCGAATATTCGTACTCGTCGTACACCGATTTGTACTATACATCTTACAGTTATACGCTGCGCCCAATGAACATTATGCTTACCGCAAACGTGCGAATGAGGTAAACAGTCGTAAGTTATACTTCATGCGGTATAATCTCACATTTTTATACAGAGCAAAGTATAACTGTTCCGAGCGCGGCAACTTTTTTCAGGATAATAAATGCTTTGGGGCTTTCGATTGAAATAACGCCAATCGTTTCGTGAAAAAGTAAAGCATGTAGCAAGAATCAAAAGTTATTGATAATTGTCATAATATCTGTGTTTTATTGAAATTTGTTTGTTAAATGTTAACAATAAATTATTATATGTAATTCAATATTCTTACCTTTGCGCCTGTTTATAATGCAGGAGCAATTGATATTATACAAGTACAGTGTCAAAATTGATAAAACATACAGGAGTGGTTTCGCAAATTGTCGGCAATGAAATTATTGTTGACATACAGCGTTCATCGGCTTGCGCTACATGCGAGTCGAAGTCGATGTGTTCGACTCTGGATATGCAAACTCAGCAAATTAAGATAAACGACGACAATTACAATCTTAAAACAGGCGATACTGTAAACGTGGTATCGGAACGCTCGTACAGCATGTATGCCGTTGTGATTGCTTTTGTTGTTCCGCTGTTTTTGCTGATGTCAACAATAATTGTATTGATTGAAATATTTGGCATCGATGAAGGGATTTCGGCGCTTGCAGCAATAGCGGTGATTGCTGTATATTATGTTGTTGTACATTTTTTTGACTATAAGATAAAAACAAAAATAAAATTTCGTATAGAAAAACAATTTAATTGAATTACAAATGGATTCTACAATTTTAACAACAGTGATTATGCTTGGCGTACTTGCAGCTACATTGGCAGCAGTATTATACATAGTCGCTCAAAAATTCAAAGTAGTTGAAGATGAACGCATAGATGGAACCGAAAGCATATTGCCCGGAGCAAATTGCGGCGGTTGCGGATACACAGGTTGCCGTGCGTTTGCCGAAGCGCTTGTAAAAGCCGACGATATTGCGGCAATGTTCTGTCCTGTTGGAGGCAATGCAACAATGACAAATGTCGCCGAATATCTTGGCAAAAAAGTTGAAACAAAAGAAAGTATGATAGCAGTTGTTCGCTGTGCCGGTTCGTGCGAAAATCGTCCGCGCGTCAACGAATTTGACGGAGCAACCTCATGCGCAGTAATGGCAGCCACGTATTCGGGCGATACCGACTGTTCGTACGGATGTCTTGGCAAGGGCGATTGCGTTTCGGTTTGTAATTTTGACGCTATATATATAAACAGCGAAACAATGCTTCCCGAAGTTGACGAAGATAAATGTACATCTTGCGGCGCTTGCGTTAAGGCGTGTCCGAAGTTGATTATCGAATTGCGCAAAAAAGGACCCAAAAGCCGCAGAATTTATGTTTCGTGCGTTAATAAAGACAAAGGCGCTGTTGCACGCAAGGCTTGTAAGACAGCATGTATAGGCTGCGCCGCCTGCCGCAAAGCATGTGCCTTTGAATCGATATTAATAGAAAACTTTCTGGCATACATCGATCCTGACAAATGCCGTTTGTGCCGTAAATGCGTTGAAGTTTGCCCGACAGAAAGCATAATAGAATTGAACTTTCCACCGCGAAAACCGAAAGTAGAAGTTCAAGAAAAACAAACTGTAAATTCTGAAAATGCAACAAATTAAGAGTTGTTTTTATAACGATAAAAGATAAAATTATGATAAAAACATTCAAAAGAGGAGGCGTTCATCCTCCCGAAAACAAAATATCGCGAAACGCAGCATTAGAACAGTTAGTTCCCGAAGGAGTTGTTAAGATTTTCACTTCTCAACATATAGGCGCTCCTGCCGAATGTATTGTTGCCAAAGGCGATAAGGTGAAAACAGGACAACTTATTGCAAAGGCAAACGGATTTGTTTCGGCAAATGTACATTCGTCAGTATCGGGAACAGTGCTGGGAATTGAAAACGTTGCAGATTATCAGGGAATAAAAAAACCTGCAATTTGTATTCAAGTTGAAGGAGACGAGTGGGAGGGAAGCATAGACCGCAGCGCCGAGATAAATCGCGATTTGTCGAAAACATCGGAAGATATTTTAGCAAAAATCACTGAAGCGGGACTTGTCGGTTTGGGCGGAGCAACTTTCCCGACTCATGTAAAACTGGCTGTTCCAAAAGGAAAAACAGCAAAAGCAATTATCATAAATGGCGCCGAATGCGAACCTTATCTTACGTCTGACCATCGCGTTATGCTTGAAAAAGGAGAAGAATTGCTTATTGGCGTGCAACTTCTGAAAAAAGCGGTAAACGCAGATAAGGCATATATAGGAATTGAAACAAACAAACAGGATGCGATTGACAATCTTACACGATTAGCCGTAAATTACGGAGGAATAGAAATAGTTTCGCTTAAACCCAAATATCCGCAGGGCGGGGAAAAACAGTTGATAAAATCAATCACAGGACTTGAAGTTCCCGACAGAGCGTTGCCCATAGAAACAGGTTGCATAGTTTCGAATATCTGTACAACTTTTGCAGTTTATGAAGCGGTGCAAAAAAACAAACCTCTTTTCGAAAACAGTATAACAATAACAGGAAAGAATCTTAAAGTTCAGAAGAATTTTATTGTTCGCGTAGGCACGCCATTGTCGAAATTGATTGATGCAGCAGGAGGGATGCCCGAAAATACGGGAAAAATTATCAGCGGCGGACCAATGATGGGACGCGCGATAAGTAACCTGGACGCTCCGACATTAAAAGGTTCAGGATCCGTTTTGTTCATTACAGAAGAAGAAGCAAAACGCGGAACAAAGTCGAATTGCATACGATGTTCAAAATGTGTTGCTGCCTGTCCTATGGGACTTCAACCGTTTTTGCTGTATCGGCTTGCAGAACTCAACATGCTCGAAGAGTTAAAGGAAAAGGCGGTACACGCCTGTATTGAATGCGGTTGCTGTTTATACACATGTCCTGCAAATCTGCCTTTGGTAGATTATATCAGACTTGGAAAAACAAGAGCGATGAAACTTATTGTCAAACCAAAATAACAGATTTTTGAAATTAAATATTAATTAAAATATGAGTAAATTAATAATATCACCCTCGCCGCACGTTCACGGCGAATTCAGCACAAGACGTTTGATGCGCGATGTGATTATTGCATTGTTTCCCGCATTGCTTGCAGCGTTTTATTTTTTCGGACTGGATGCAGTGAAAGTTGTTTGCATATCAATAATTTCATGTGTCGTTTTTGAATATCTGATTCAGAGATTTCTTTTGGAAACAGCGCCTTCTGTAAACGATTTGTCTGCTGTGGTTACAGGTTTGATTTTGTCGTTCAATTTACCGTCAAATCTTCCTTGGTGGCTGGTTGTCATTGGAAGTTTGATTGCAATTGGAGTAGGGAAGATGGTTTTTGGAGGATTGGGAAGCAATCCGTTTAATCCTGCACTTGTGGGACGCGTATTTTTATTGATAGCGCGTCCGGTCGAAATGACGACGTGGCCACTGCCTTCGATGCTTGTAACGCCTGATGCCGTAACAGGAGCAACGCCTTTGGCAATAATCAAGGAAGGATTGAAAAACGGATTAACAATAGACGAAATCAAAGCAACGTCCGATTATACTTTCGGCTATCTTGATACGCTTTTCGGACAGATAGGCGGTTCGCTCGGCGAAGTATCGGCAATAGCGCTGCTTTTGGGTTTTGCTTATCTGCTCGTTCGCAAAGTAATAACATGGCATATTCCGATTACAATATTTCTGTCGGTCGTATTGTTTTCGGGAACGTTACATTTAATAAATCCCGATAAATTTATCGACCCCGTATTTCATTTGCTTACAGGTGGCATGATTCTCGGAGCGGTTTATATGGCAACCGATTATGTTACTTCGCCAATGACGCATAAGGGAATGATAGTTTACGGAGCGGGAATAGGATTATTAACCATTCTTATACGAATATTCGGAAGTTATCCCGAAGGAATGTCGTTTGCCATATTGTTTATGAATGCGATAGTTCCACTTATCAATAAATATATGAAACCTAAATTATTTGGAGAGATAAAATAATGAAAAAATTAACATCTTCGTTGAAAAACATGTTGCTTTCGCTTGCGTTGATAAGCATTGTGATTGCAGGCTTGCTTGCTTTTGTATATGGAATAACAAAAGAGCCGATTTCTCAAGCCGAAAAACAGAAACAGGAAAAAGCGATAAAAGAAGTTACTCCCGACTTTAACAACAACCCTGCGGACGAAAAATTTGAAGTTACGATTTCGGATGGCAGCAAACTTACTGTTTATCCCGCAAAGCAGGATGGGAAATTAGTTGGTATTGCTATCGAAACAAATACGACAAAAGGATTTAGCGGTGAAATAAAAATCATGGCAGGATTTGACATTGATGGAGTAATAAAAAATTATTCGGTGCTTAAACATGCCGAAACTCCGGGACTTGGAGCAAAAATGCAGAAGTGGTTTTCGGACACATCAAAACCGGGTCAGAATGTTATCGGCAGAAAGTGGAATAAAGACGTAAAAGTAAAAAAAGATGGAGGCGATATTGATGCAATAACGGCAGCAACAATCACTTCGAGAGCATTTACGGATGCTCTTAACCGCGCTTACGAAGCATATTTGAAAGTAAAAGAAAACTATTCGCAAACGAATGAATCAACAGAATAAAATCTAAATTTAACATTATAATCAGGAGATAAAACAATGAGTAAAAATCTGAATATATTAACAAACGGAATACTGAAAGAAAATCCTGTACTGGTATTGCTGCTGGGCATGTGTCCTACTTTGGGAACGACATCTTCGGCAATCAACGGCTTCGGAATGGGAATTGCAACAACATTTGTGCTTATCTGTTCAAATCTGGCAATATCTTTGCTCAAAAACTTCATACCCGACAAAGTGCGCATACCTGCCTTTGTTGTTGTCATAGCATCTTTTGTAACTGTTGTCGAAATGATAATGCAGGCATACGTTCCGCCGCTTTACGAAAGTCTGGGATTATTCATTCCGTTGATAGTCGTAAACTGTATTTTGCTTGCCCGCGCCGAGTCGTTTGCATCAAAAAATTCACCTTTCGCTTCTGCACTCGATGGCTTGGGAATGGGAGCAGGATTTACGCTTGCGCTTACGCTGCTCGGTTCTGTTCGCGAGTTTTTGGGAACAGGCAAAATATTTGATTTTCCGATTTATCCCGAAAGTTACGGATTAATAACATTCGTACTTGCTCCCGGAGCATTTATTGTGCTTGCTTTCTTAATTGTTATAGTAAATAAATTGAAAACAAATAAAAATTAGAAATTATGACATACATTTTAATATTTATATCGGCAGTATTCATCAATAACGTAGTATTATCTCAAATTTTAGGAATATGTCCGTTTCTCGGCGTTTCAAAAAAGATTGATACGGCAATGGGAATGGGAATTTCGGTAACATTTGTAATTGCCATTGCTACGCTGGTAACATTTTTGTTGATGCAGTACATTCTGATTCCGCTTAATTTGGAATTTATGCAGACAATTTCGTTTATACTTGTGATTGCCGCACTGGTTCAGATGGTTGAGATTATTCTCAAAAAAGTATCGCCGTCGCTTTATCAGTCGCTTGGAGTATTTTTGCCGCTGATTACTACAAACTGCGCCGTTCTTGGAGTTGCAATTCTTGTTACAAAACACGATATTTATAAGGAAAGTTTACTGTTGTCGATGGTTTATGCAATATCAACTGCAATAGGATTTGCTCTGGCTCTGATAATATTTGCAGGAATACGCGAACAGCTTACGATTGCAAACATTCCGAAAGCCTTTAAGGGAATGCCTGTTGCGCTTGTAATAGCAGGAATTTTGGCTATGATATTTATGGGATTTACAGGAATAGTTCAGGTTAATTAGTTTCTCCTTTTTTGAACTCCCCAACTCGGATTGGGAACTCTCCAACTCAGTTTGGGAACTCCCCAACTCAGTTTGGGAACTCCCCAACTCAGATTGGGAACTCCCAAATTCAGTTTGGGAACTCCCAAATTCAGTTTGGGAACTCCCGAATTCAGTTTGGGAACTCCCAAATTCAGTTTGGGAACTCCCGAATTCAGTTTGGGAACTCCCGA
>JAISYZ010000027.1 GCA_031269545.1 Prevotellaceae bacterium | reverse complement strand
CACGAATTTTGTTATAAGTTCAACCGCAGGTATTTTGGTGAACAATTGTTTGACAGAC
The DNA here is from genome assembly GCA_031269545.1 of Prevotellaceae bacterium. GTDB lineage: Bacteria > Bacteroidota > Bacteroidia > Bacteroidales > UBA932 > JAIRKV01. The sequence goes on along the minus strand of JAISYZ010000027.1, from coordinate 69,979 downwards.
TTTTAATAGCTGCTGTGTCATACAAAAACCAATTTAGGTATAATATTAAGTAATCATTTTTCCTATATATATACTTACATCTGTTTTGATAAGACATAAAACTATAAATATTAAAATCATTACAGTTAACATTATAATACTAATATTTTTTCTTGTCATATTCATTATTTACGTACATGTTTTAACCCAACAGAATTTATATGTACAACATGCCATCCGAAATCATAATAATGAATATAAGGATAAGGTTGTCCATGATAAGAATTCTGTCCTTTATTTATTGATGTTTGCCTATTTAACATTATTAACCGCTGTCTGTCTGTTAAATTAGTTCCTCCACTTTTTTGTGTCATTAAATTTCTCCAACCACTTGCACTTTCGTGATTTAATCCAACGGCATGTCCAAATTCGTGTACGGCTGTTCGTGTATTATTCCAACTAAAAGTATTAGAAAGCCAGGTATCATTTGCATAATCACCTGCATAAACAGTCATTACTTTGCCTCCATCTATATTTGTAGCACCTTTTGCCATTTTTCCTTCCGCATCTGCCAAAACAAATAGGTGATATGATTTTTCTACTTCATCCATAGATTCAACATCTTCTATTTTTTACGCCGGGCAAAGTATAAAATTGTAAATCATTAAATCTTTTTTCAATCATGTTTGGCTTCACATTTTGTATTTTCGGATTCAAACTCTAAAGTAGCGTGATCTATTCCAGCATCGTGTAAAAGTTGTCGAATATTCGTTTTTACCTTTTCCATCTTATTTATGTCGGACAACACTATATGAACCGTCAATGCATTACTTGTAGTGCTTAAAGCCCAAATATGCAAGTGGTGAATATCTTTTACATCGGTATTTGACTTGATAATTTGTTCTATTTTTTCGCAGTCGATACCTGATGGCACTCCGTCAATAGACAAATTCAGGCTTTCGCGCAACAAACTCCATGTTGAAATTACAATTACAACTGCTATTATCAACCCTATGACAGGATCTATCAACGACCAGCCTGTTGTTATTATAATAATTCCCGAAACTACAACTCCAACAGAAACCAAAGCGTCTGCCACCATGTGCAGATACGCTCCTTTTATATTAAGGTCTTTGTTTTTGTCGCGTACAAAAAACCATGCTGTTGCGCCATTTATTATTACGCCGACAGCGGCAGTCCAAACAACAGCAGCGCCGTTAATCGTTTGCGGTGTTATTATTTTTTCTATACTTTCCATCACAATAAATATAACTGCGATTATCAAAATTATGGCATTTACCAGCGACACGAGAATGGTAACTTTTTTATATCCATAAGTATATTTTTTGCTTGCGTGCGCTTTCGACAGTCTGAATGCCAGCATTGCCAGAACAAGGCTAACAACATCGCTCATGTTGTGTCCCGCATCCGATAATAATCCTACCGAATCGAACAAAAATCCCATAGTAAATTCAACAATAACAAAGGTTAAATTGAGAATTATTCCAATTTGAAAAATTTTGTTCAACGACATTGTCGTACGGTGATTGTGATTTGAATGATTATGCATATTATTTTGGTTTTTAATTATTAAGACAATAATATAAGGCTAACCGCCATGATCAACATTCCCGATACCAAACCGAAAATAGAAACATGATGTTCTCCGTATTCACGTGCCGCAGGTAATAATTCGTCAAACGAAATGAAAACCATAATTCCCGCAACCACAGCAAATACGCATCCCATAACGACAGGCGAAATAAAAGGCATAAGAATTAAATAAGTCAATATTGCTCCGACAGGTTCGGCTAATCCTGATAGAAACGATAAGAAAAACGCTTTTTTTCTGTTTGCGGTTGCATAATATATGGGAACAGAAACAGCAATTCCTTCGGGAATATTGTGAATTGCTATAGCAGCGGCAATTGCTATTCCAAGCGCAGGATTTTCTATTGCTGCAATAAATGTAGCAACGCCTTCGGGAAAATTATGTATTGCTATTGCCAGCGCTGTTATTATTCCCATTCGCATCAGTTTTGCATTACGCGGAGGCGCAACATTCATGCTTTCGACAGAACGCGCTTCGTGCGGATTTTCAACAGAAGGAACAAAACGGTCGATTATTCCTATCAGCAACATTCCGCAAAAAAAGCAAAAAACAGCGATTATCATTCCTGTTTTTGTTCCAAAATTATTTGACAGCGTGATTTGCGCCTGATTAAATAGTTCTACAAACGAAACATAAATCATAACACCAGCCGAAAGCCCAAGCGAAAACGACAAAAAACGCTTGTTTGTGCGATGAGCAAAAAATGCTATTGCACTTCCAACGCCTGTAGCCAGTCCGGCAAAAAGTGTTAATACAAAAGGTATTAAAATGTTTGTTTGCATATTTTTAATAATAAATATTTTGTAAAAATACAAAAATAATAAGAACATGGTTGTTTATAAATGTTTTTCAGTCAATTAGTTGATATTTATTTTGTATTTTGATAATTAATTAAACATACAACTTATCCCACTATGAACAAAACAAATTATTCAACTAACCTAACTGAAAAACAGTACGAAATTATAAAAATTTTTTGAAACGCAAACCGAAAGACAAAAATAACCGTTTAGAGAATAGATGTCAAAAAATAATCTCAAATAAAATATTAACAGATAAAATTGAATAAACAGTTTTATTTGTAATATTTTTATTAAACCTGCAGTATTATTAATCATACCAAAAATGGCATCAAAACAACCTGAAATGTCAATCTATTTTATTGATAATCAATTTACACAAATTGCATTTTGATAGCCGTTTGGTGTGAGATATATATTGAATTTTTAACCAAAGATATTTTCGCTGACAATAAACGACTTACAAATATATTAATTTCAGTTCCATTGTCTATCCAGCCTAAAAACAACTTGCGAAAGTTGAATTAATTATTTCAATTTGCTTGTAACGGGATATTTCAAATTGTTGAAATTCGACAGCGATATGTAAACTTTGCCTATTCGCAAAGGCATTTCTGCATAAAGCGGAATATGATTTTTATCGTTACTGAGAAACAGCGACATTTCGGGTTCGCTTGCAAAGGTGTCGTTTTCAAGCAATTGCACAATAATTTCGATGGCATTGAATTTTCCTGCTTTTGTTTTTATTGTTTTTGTTCCTGCGTAACGCACATTCAGAGTTTTCAAAATATCATCCAAAGCAAATGTTACCAGAAGGTTAGAGTTTGCGTTGATTGAGTTGAAATCCATATTTCGCAGGAAATATAGAAACGATATGAAATCAAACGTACATCCTTTCAAATCAATTGAATATTCGCGTTCGGGACTTTTTTTGCGCTGCTTTTTTCCCGAAAGTTTATTATTTTTCCAGTCGAAATGCATCGTGCTTTTTTTTGTGTATTTTCCTTCGTGCGTATCCTGATAAAAATATGAAGGTTTCATGTTTTCGGCATTAAATTTGCTTATAAAATGGTCGCGAACTTTGAAAAAAGCATCAAAAAAGCCGTAAGTTCTTATGTTTACGGATGAAACGAAATGTATCTGATTGTTATAATCTTCTTTCGACAGTTTCAACACGGCTTCGCCTACGGCAGTATTCACAAGTCCCCATTTGTAATTTGCTTCAAGCGTTATTGCTTCTCCATTTTGAAAAGCAAAATTTGCAGGATTTTTCATATTTTCGCAATCGTTGAACGATGTAACTTGCGCCGACAAAACCGCATTAACTGTAAGTAAACTTATTAATAGTAAAATCTTTTTTGTATTCATATATTTTTAACTTATTGCACTGTAATCAATTGTTTTTTTGATTTTTTTTTCTAAATTTTTGCGAAGTAACGAATTTTTTTTCAATTCGAGCGAATTATCTTCGTTTAAAATATCAAAAGCCACGTTTCGTACATATTCCAAAATTTTTCCATCCTTTGCAAGATTTGATATTTTCAAATTAAACGGCAATCCGCTTTGCTGCGTTCCCTCGATATCGCCGGGTCCTCTTAATCTTAAATCTTCTTCGGCAATTTCAAATCCGTTGTTTGTTCTTACCATAAGTTGCATTCGTTTGCGGGCTTCGGCTGTGAGTTTCACATCACTCATCAAAAAACAATACGACTGTTCCGCTCCGCGCCCAACTCGTCCGCGCAGTTGATGCAATTGAGAAAGTCCGAAACGTTCGGCGCTCTCTATTACCATCACGCTTGCATTTGGAATGTTCACGCCGACTTCAATCACTGACGTTGCAACAAGAATATTTGCTTTGCCTGATGCAAAATAATTCATCGAAAAATCTTTTTCATCCGCTTTCATCTTACCGTGAACAACACAGGTAACATATTCGGGCGCTGGAAATGCCTGCGTTATTGCAAAATATCCGTCTTCGAGATTTTTATAATCCATTTTTTCCGATTCTTTTATCAGCGGATAAACAACATAAATTTGGCGTCCAGCTTTGATTTGTTCCCGCATAAATCCGAACAGTTGCAATCGTTTTGTGTCGAAAAGATGAACTGTTTTTACATTTTTGCGTCCGGGCGGCAGTTCATCAATTGTAGATATGTCCAAATCGCCGTAAAGAGTCATTGCAAGAGTACGCGGTATCGGCGTTGCCGTCATCACCAAAACATGAGGCGAAACGGCGTTTTTGTTGCGAAGTTTGGCTCGCTGTTCAACTCCAAAACGATGCTGCTCGTCGATAACGACAAAACCGAGATTGCTGAACTGTACGGTTTCTTCAATCAAGGCGTGAGTTCCGATAAGGATATTTATTTTGCCCGATGTCAAATCGCTGTCGATTATTTTCCGCTCCGATTTTTTTGTCGAACCTGTAAGCAATCTCACATCAACATCAATTCCTTTCAAAAAATCATTAATTGTCTGATAATGCTGGTTTGCAAGAATTTCGGTAGGCGTCATTATGCAGGTTTGAAATCCGTTGTCGATGGCAATAAGCATGCAAATCAGAGCCACCAGTGTTTTTCCGCTGCCGACATCGCCTTGCAGCAGTCGGTTCATTTGTTTGCCTGTTGCAAAATCTTTGCGTATTTCTTTTATCACGCGTTTTTGAGCATTTGTGAGTTCAAACGGAAGATTATTTTTGTAAAAATTATTGAAATTATCGCCTATTTTTGGAAATACAAATCCGCTGTTTTTCTGCATTCTGTTCAATCGCTGGCTCAATAGCGAAAGTTGTATGTAAAAAAGTTCTTCAAATTTCAGACGAAATTGCGCTTTTGTAAGCAGTTCGGGACTTTGTGGAAAATGAATATTAAGCAAAGCTTCTTTAAGCGAAATCAGTTTGTATTGCGAAACAATATATTCGGGCAATGTTTCATCAATTTTGGCGTAAACAAGCGTGAGTAAAGCGCTTTGAAATCTGTTAAACGCCTTTGTTCCGAGAAAATTATCTCTCAATAATTCCGTGGAACTGTAAACCGCCTGAATATTTGAATTTATTTGACTGTTTTCGTCGCTTAAGGTTTCGGTTTCGGGATGGATTATATTTATTTGTCCCTTGAAAACATTAGGTTTTCCGAAAAAAACATATTCAGTGTTTGTGTTCAGTTTGTTTTTAATCCATTTTATTCCTTTGAAAAAAACAAGTTGTATTTCGTTTCCCGAATCGTCGGCTGCATAGGCAATCAAACGCTTGTTGCGCGGTGTTTCGACATTTTCGATACGAATAATCTTGCCTTTGAACTGAATATATGGCAAATCTTCGGTAATTTCGTTAATTTTATAAAATTTTGTACGGTCAATATAACGATAAGGAAAAGTATAAAGCATATCGTTGAAAGTGCTTATATTCAATTCCTTTTTTAATATTTCCGCACGTTTGGGACCGATTCCGGAAAGAAACTTTATTTCGGTTTCTAAAATCATATTTTCGTTCGATAAATGGCTGTCGCTCTATTAAGTGCAATTATTAAATGACTGCAATTGTTTTTCCCATTGTTTCGACAGTTTCGCCAACGCGAATTTTCGCCCGCTTGCGGGTTTCTATCTTTCCATTGCGCTTTACTTGACTATCAGCAATAAGCATTTTTGCTTCGCCTCCCGACATGGCAATCTTTACGCGTTTAAGCAATTGCACCAATTCAATGTATTCGCCATTTTGTAATTTAAATTCTATCACAGTTTTGTTTTTTTGCAAAGGTAATAAAAAAGACGATTTTTGAACAATTTACGAAATATACGTTACGAAAAAGTTTGAGTCGCTATTAGCTAACAGGTTTTTTAAATTGACAATTAAAAATGTAAAATCACTGTCTTGTCCTGTTATAGGTTGACACAAAAAAGAGGAAAAAAGAACACCAATTAACACCAAAACAGCATCAAAACAACCTGAAATATAAATGTATTTTATTGATAATCAATTTATATAATTTGCATTTTAATAACAGTTTGGTATAAATGACAAAATGCGAATGGCTGTCTAAAAAACATTAGTATATCATTGCGAAGACATTTGCCTGAAGCAGTCCAAAATATTGAAATTCATAAATTTATCCTGTGCGACGTATAACAAGGAACGATTATTTAATTCCTATATATATTTCGGCGATACCGAAAGTTAGCGGGATGTGCCGCGTTTGTCGAAAACCTGCATTTTGCAAATGTTGAATGAATTGCTTGCCTTTCGGAAAGGTTTTTACCGATTGCGGAAGATATTTGTATGCATATTTGTTTCGCGAAACAAATCGTCCGATAATCGGCAGAATGTAAAAAAAGTATATAGAATAAACTTGCCGTACCACAAAATTTTCGGGCATCGAAAATTCAAGAATTGTTGCTATTCCATCGGGTTTTACAGCCTGATAGATTTCGGATAAGCCTTTGTCCAGATTTTCAAAATTGCGAACTCCGAAAGCAACATTTACGGCATCGAAAGTATTGTTTTTAAATTCAAGCGATTCTCCATCGCAATGTTTCAATTCTATTTTGCCGGTAAGTTTTTTTTTGCTTATTTTTTCTTTTCCTTTGGCGAGCATTTTTTTTGAAATATCAACGCCTATGATTTTTTCGGCGTCGGTTTGCAGCAAAACAATTGCCGAATCGCCTGTTCCTGTTGCTACATCAAGGATTTTTTTGGGTTTGTAGCGCCTTAATTCTTTTACAAGTCGTTTGCGCCAAAATTTATCTACGCCGAAAGACAAAACATGATTCATAAAGTCATATCTTTCGGCAATATCGTCAAACATTTTTGAAACGTATATTTTATTTGCCATTATTTTTTCTTTTAATTTTAGTTGTTTTCTTTATAAGAAGCGGCAAAATTAGTTTTTTAATTTGTAATATACTTAGTCAGGTATAAATTTATGATTTTTTGATATTCTGGATTGGCTACGCCGAGCTTCGATTCTTCATGCTAATGTCTTCGCAAAGAGCAGTGTTAACAAAGAAATAAACAAGAAAACCTCTGTGTAATAAAAAAATCAAACAGAGAAATACAGCGGTTAGTCATAAGTCGGTTTCTTCGTCATTCCGAATGCAGTGAGGAATCTGTCTAATATCAAACCGCCATCAAAACAACCTGAAATATCAATCTGTTTTATTGATAATCAATTTATGAAAATTGCAGTTTGATAGCAGTTTTTATCTTTATTTATTTCCTGCAATAATCGGATACTGATTTTGCGAAACCGTCAAATTTTGCAAGTTTTTCGTTATCGGGCATTCCTTTTATTTCAATCGGTTCGGCAATTTGTTCCCATCCGATATTTTCTGCAAATTTTTGCAGATTCCTTAATCCGCCGCCGCTCCAGCTGCCTGTTCCGAACAATGCAAGCGTGCGATTTTTCAATCCGTAATGTTCTATTTCGCGACAGAATATTTCCATCATTGGATGCATTTCGCCATTGTATGAACACGAACCGAGTACAATCGTCCGATATTTCCATGCTTCGCTCATAAGGTACGAAACGTGAGTTTTTGAAACATCGTAAACTGCTACGTTTTTCGTTCCGTTTTCAACAATTTTACGCGCCACACTATCGGCTATCTGTTCGGTATTTCCATACATCGATGCAAACAGTATCAAAACGCCCGTTTCGCTTTTGTAGTTACTCCATTTATTGTAAAGTTCCATCACTTTGGCAGGATTTTCACGCCATATTATTCCATGAAGCGGACAAATAATTTGTACCCGAAATCCTTGTAATTTGTCAAATGTTTTTTGTACCATAGGGCTGTATTTTCCTACAATATTCGAATAATAACGGCGCATTTCGGATTCACAAAAATCAGCCTCATCATCAAATATTTTACCGTCCAAAGTTCCAAAAGAACCGAACGCATCCTGCGAAAACAGGATATGATCGACAGTGTCATAAGCCATCATCGACTCAGGCCAATGAACCATTGGAGTTGTAACAAATTTCAAATTGTGTTTGCCGAGATTTAATTCGTAGCCATCGTTTACTTCTATTAAATTTTCGGTACAGTTGAAATATGATTGAAGGATTTTAAATGTTTGTTTATTACCTGCAAGTTTAACATTTGGATATTTTGCAAGTATATTTTGTATTTCGCCCGAATGATCGGGTTCCATGTGATTGATGATGAGATAATCAAGCAGCCTTCCTTTCAAAACGTCTTCGATATATTCCATGAATTTATTTGTACTTCCAAGTTCTACGGTATCGAGCAAGGCTGTTTTTTCATCATCTATAATGTAGCAGTTGTAAGCCACGCCGCAAGGTAGAGGCCACATATTTTCGAACAATTGTTTTCTTCTGTCGTTTACATTTATTACATAAATACCATTAGATATATGTACCGGTTTCATATCAGTCTATTTAATTTTTGTGCAAAGATAAGATAAAATTTATGAACTCGCCCTATACCACAACATTCACAATCTTCCCGATTACAACAATTATTTTTTTTGGAGTTTTGCCTGCAAGCCACTTTTGAATGGCAGAATCGGCAAGAATGGCTTCTTCAATCTCTTTTGTGTCGAACGTTAGCGGAAGTTCTTTTTTGAATCGCACTTTTCCATTGAACGAAACAGGATAATCGAATGTGCTTTCTGTCAAAAATTCTTCGTTATATTCGGGAAATACCGCATCGCAAATATTTGTTGTATGACCGAGTAAATGCCAAATTTCTTCGGTAAGGTGCGGAGCAAATGGAGAAAGGATAACTGCAAGCGGCTCGAGAATTTCACGTTTGTTGCATTTTAGCGACATAAGTTCGTTTACGCAAATCATAAATGCAGACACGGATGTGTTAAACGAAAAGTTTTCTATATCCGACTGTATTTTCTTGACCGTTTTATGCAGGCACTTCAATTCCTGCTGATTTGCTTTTTCGTCAGATACTTTAAAATTTCCGTCTTTATCAAAAAACAATAACCAAAATCTGCGCAAAAATCTGTGAACGCCATCAATGCCGTTTGTATCCCACGGTTTAGACTGTTCAACAGGTCCGAGAAACATTTCGTACATTCGCAAAGTATCGGCTCCGTAACTTTCTACAATTACATCGGGATTTACCACATTATACATCGATTTGCTCATCTTTTCGACTGCATACCCGCAAACGTATTTTCCATCTTCGAGGATAAATTCTGCACTATTAAAATCGGGCATCCAATTTTTGAATTTTTCAATATCCAAAATATCGTTTTTCACAATATTTACATCCACATGTATCTCGGTTGTATCATATTTATCTTTCAATCCCATCGAAACAAATTTGTTTGTGCCTTTTATACGGTAAACAAAATTGCTTCGCCCCTGTATCATGCCTTGATTTATCAATTTTTTGAAAGGTTCGTCTTCGATAATCAACCCTGAATCGAATAAAAATTTATTCCAAAAACGGCTGTAAATCAAATGTCCTGTGGCGTGTTCGGTGCCGCCGACATATAAGTCAACATTTTGCCAGTATTTGTTTGCTTCGGGCGAAACAAGAGCGTAGTCGTTGTGCGGATCCATGTATCGCAAATAATATGCTGATGAACCTGCAAATCCGGGCATCGTATTTAATTCCAAAGGATAGCCTTCGGCGGTTTGCCAATTTTTTGCACGTCCAAGCGGCGGTTCTCCTGTTTCGGTCGGTAAAAATTTATCAATATCGGGCAATTCGAGAGGCAACTTTTTTTCGTCTATTGCATAAGGCATTCCCTGTTTATAATAAATCGGAAAAGGTTCGCCCCAATATCTTTGGCGACTGAAAATGGCATCGCGCAAACGATAGTTCACTTTTCTTTTTCCTGCCTTATTTTCTTCCATGTATTTTTTTGTTGTCTCTATGGCTTGTGTTACCGTAAGTCCGTTCAAAAATCCGGAATTAATCATTATACCGTCTTTTGCATCAAAACTTTCGTTGCTTACATCGCAACCTTCGATAAGTGGTATGACAGGCAAATCGAAATGTTTTGCAAATGCATAATCGCGACTGTCGTGAGCAGGTACAGCCATAATCATTCCTGTGCCGTACGTTGCAAGAACGTAATCGCTAATCCATATCGGTATTTTCTTTCCGTTTACGGGATTTGTTGCATACGAACCTGTGAAGACTCCCGTTACGCTTCTGTCGGCTATTCGCTCACGTTCAGTGCGGCGTTTTGTACGTTCGATATATTGAATGACATCCTGTTTTTGTTCTTTTGCCGTTAATTTTTCAACATATTCGCTTTCGGGAGCAAGAACCATAAATGTTACTCCAAAAATTGTGTCGGCGCGTGTAGTGAAAACCGTTAATTCGTCATCTATACTTTCAATATAAAATTTTATTTCAGCGCCTTCGGAACGTCCTATCCAGTTTCTTTGCGTTTCTTTAAGACTTTCGCTCCAATCAAGTTTTTCCAAATCGTTGAGCAAACGCTGTGCGTATGCTGATACTCGCAAACACCATTGCCGCATTATTTTTTGTTCGACAGGATAACCTCCGCGAATCGACAGTCCTTCGCTGACTTCGTCATTGGCAAGAACTGTTCCGAGTTTCGGACACCAGTTTACCATAGTATCTGCCAAGTAAGCAATACGGTAATTTAACAGGATTTCCTGCTGTTCTTTTTCATCTTTCGAGTTCCATTCTTCTGCCGTAAACTGCATTTGTTTGCTACAAGCCAAATCGAGACAGCGAGTTCCTTGCAGCGAAAAAACTTCAATCAGTTCGCTTATCGGACGCGCCTGTTGCGCCTGATTGCAATAATAAGAACTGAACATTTGTATAAATGCCCATTGTGTCCATTTGTAATATTGGGGATCGCAGGTACGCACTTCTCTGTCCCAATCGAAACAAAAACCTATTTTATCCAACTGTTCGCGATAGCGTTTAATATTTGTTTCGGTCGTTATAGACGGATGCTGTCCTGTTTGAATTGCATACTGTTCGGCAGGCAATCCGTAAGCATCATAACCCATTGGATGCAAAACATTGAATCCGCACAAACGCTTGTAACGGCTGAAAATATCAGAAGCAATATATCCAAGCGGATGTCCAACATGCAAACCTGCTCCCGAAGGATAGGGAAACATGTCGAGAACATAGAATTTTGGTTTGTCGCTTATTTCGACTTTGTAAATCTTATTTTCAGCCCAGTATTTTTGCCATTTTTGTTCAATTTCGCGAAAATTGTATTCCATAATTATTACGTGTAATTTTAGTTATAGAGTTAAAATTTGCGCAAAGGTAGTTAAAAAATGATTAAATCGTCAATCACCATGTTATAACCGTATCTACTATTGTTTGCTGTTCGCTTGCAGTTCGCCGCAGGTAAATTCTTGTTGTTTCGATGCTTTTGTGTCCCATTAAATCGGCTAACAATGCGATGTCGTTGAATTTATCCAGAAAATTTTTTGCAAATCGATGACGAAATGAATGAGGATAAATAACTTTTGTATTTAATCCGTATCGTTTTGCATACAATTTCAAATATCGTGCAATTGTTCTTCCCGTCAATCGTTCGCCATTGCAATTTTGAAAAATATAACCGTGCGATTTTCTTTCGTGTTTCAACCAATGCATAGCATTCTCGCGCAGAATTTTTGGAATATGCAATCGCCTGATTGTACCGCTTTTAGTATAAATATCCAAATGTCCGTCTTTCACGTGTTCGACTTTTATTTGCAAAAGTTCACTGATTCGCGCTCCTGTGGATGTCAAAAACCAAACGATAAAATACCAATCCATAAGCCCTTCTTTTCTGAGTTGGGTTTTAAAAAATCTGTAGTCGGCATCGCTAATTACATTTTCGAGATAACTTTTGTGATGCACCTTGACAAATCTCATTTTCAGGCTGTGTTTGCTGGTAAATTCAAGAAATTTATTTAATGCCTGCAAACGCAAATTTACTGTTCCAGGTTTAAAATTTTCAATCAGCCAGCTTTTGTAGGCTAAAAGATTACTTTTGTTAATGATTCCATAAAAAAGAAAATAATTGTTGACTGTCCATACATAAGATATAACTGTGTTGTCTGATAGTTCATTCTTCTCAAGAAACTTTTGAAATTGTGTTACCATTATTCATAAATATTAAAAATTAGGGCAGCAAAGTACAACAATAAATCAAAAGTAACTAATTATTTTAAAAAATAACCCATTTTAACAATAATTTTTAACCTTTATTATCTTTATAAATTAACATTCAACATGACGTTCTTTTTAAAATTCTTCGCTTACAACAAAAAGCAGAGGCGTAATTATTTGCGCCCCTGCCCAACCATTCGGATTTGCAAAAATAGAAATTATTTTACAGCAATTATTATAAAGCCTTAGTTATTATGATTAAACCCCAGATTCCCTGTTTGTTTATCTGAAAACATTTCCATTCTTTGCTGCTATGGTATATGTGCTGTTCTTCTGTTAAATTCTTATTACCAGAAAACATAGTTTTTGCTTGTTGCTATGGATCTATCGCAGTCGTTTGTTCCGGGATTGCTGCCAATCCAAAGTACTCCTGCTCCCATTCCTGTTCTGTCATGTAAATCGGTAAATATCCTGTTGAGTTCGGTAGCAGTTAATTGATTGTCTATCAGCCTTAACTTCTCGAATATTGCACCGAGTACATGAACTGTTTCCAATTGATTGTAAAGACAGTATGTTGTTCCGGCCAAGCCTGTACAGTCCCTTATATCCAATGTTTTCAGTTTGTTATTTCTGCAGGTAAAATAAGCCAGTGCGGTGAAACCCGACACATCGAGACTTGTCAATTCATTATAACTGCAATCCAAATCTGTTAATGTAGTTTTGCAGGCGCTGTTCAAAGTCAACGAAGTTATTTTGTTATAACCGCAATCCAAATATTTTAACGATGTACAGTCGTTCACATTCAAAGATGTTAATGAATTAGAGTATAATTTCAATGTCTTTAATGCTGATAAACCGCTCATGTTGATAGCGCTTAATGTATTGCTGTTGAAAAATATATACTGTAATGTCGTAACATTGCCCACATCCAAAGTTGTTACTTTATTTGTTGTACAGTTCAAATATAAGAGCGCAGGACATTCTTTCAACTCCAATCCTGTTAACTTGTTGTTTGTTATTGCCAAAACATTCAAATCGGGACAGTCATTGAAAGATGCAAAATGTATCTCGCCAGTCATACGTGGACTGACATAGTCGCTAGTCATATTATTATTGTACAGCACATCGCCAAATGTTGTTAATCCCTGCGTCAGCATAATCTTTACACTGTAAGTCGAACTGACATCGGCATAAGTGTGAGATATTTCGGTGCAACTGTTATATTCTTCATTGCTTGATCCATCTCCCCAGTTAACAACAAGATGCTGCGCTAAAGTATAAATCCTAACCAAGCCGCTGCCTGCGGGTTTAACCGTCAAAAATATATCGTTTTGCGGTACTACGGTAACGTTGCGGGTAGCAGACTTGTCGCCTGCTGTAGCAGTGATTACCGCTACGCCTGTGGCAATACCTGTTACTTCGCCTGTGGCTGCATCGACAGTTGCGATGTTGGTTGCGCTGCTTGTCCATGTTACGGTTTTATAGGTAGCATTGTCGGGAAGCACTGTTGCCGTGAGCGTCCGTGTTGAGCCTGCTTCAAGTTCGAAGTCTTCACTCTCTATTGTAATGCTTTCAACAGGTATGGGTTTCACGGTGAGGCTGCAAGTTCCTGTTTTTCCTCCCGATGATGCTGTAATTGTTGCTTCGCCTACGCCAACTGCCGTTACTTCGCCTGTGGCTGCATCGACAGTTGCGATGTCGGCGGCGCTGCTTGTCCATGTTACGGTTTTATAGGTAGCATTGTCGGGAAGCACTGTTGCCGTAAGCGTGTATTTTGCTCCGACAAGGAGTTCATGCGTTGCCGGTTCAACCGTTACGTTTTCGGCAGGTACTTCTACCGTAACGATGCACGATACTGTTTTGCCTGTGCCAGCCAAGCCTCCTACAATGATTGCCACGCCTGCATCAACAGCCGTTACTTCGCCTGTGATAGCATTAACTGTTGCTACGTTTGTATCGTTACTTGCCCACGATATGGCGACTTTGCCGTTAGCATTTTCGGGAAAGGTTTTTACTGTAAGAGTGTGCGTTTCTCCTACAAGAAGGGTGAGCGTAGAGGGTTCGACACTGATGTCGGTAACTGCAACTATTTCTTCATTTTCGCTGCACGACATAAAAGCGGCAGCGTTCATCATTAATAATGCGATTGCCGCGTTTCTTAAGAATTTGATATTTCTTTTCATTTCTTTGTTTATTAAAATTATCTTATTTACTATATTCATTGTTTGTCTATTCGTTTGTAAACCTGTCAGGTTGTTGTTCTCCGTTCCATAGGAACGCAACGTTGGTAGAAACATAATCGCCTCCGAGCCTTTCGCTCTTCGTTATTCATTATTAATTGTTCATTAATCATTATCTGTTTATCTCTTAATTCTTAATAGATTAATCATTAATTTCGTTTTTCGCTTTGTTGCTTACTTCACAAATATGGATGCAGGTCTTGAATCTGTACTGCCGCTGCTGATTGATTCCACATCTTCGTTTTTCCACACTTTGGCAACCATGTTAGTTCCGTTATTTTCGTATCCTGCCGTATATACATCGCTGCCCGATACATAAACAGAATATGCATAACCATTGTTTACGCCGTCAGTAAGGCTGTATAACGGGCTGCCATTTTTCCATACTTTGGCAACCATGCGCGAACCGTTATTCTCCCAGCCTGCCGCATATACATCGCCATTATTTGACACATAAACCGAATATGTATATGCATTTCTTGATCCGTCTGTGAGTTCGTACAGCAGTGTGCCGTTTTTCCATACTTTGGCTTTATAGGCGGTAGGACTTGATTTGCGTTCTTCGCCTGCAACATAAACATCATCGCCCGATACGTAAACCGAGCGTGCATAGGCATATTGTGTACCGTCTGTAAGCGGGGTTGCTGTGCCGTTTTTCCATACTTTGGCAACACTGCGACTGCCGTTGCTTTCATATCCTGCTACATATACATCGCCGCTGTTAGATACAGAAATAGAATATGCATAGGCATCGTTTGTACCATCGGTAAGCGCTTCTGATACGCCGTTTTTCCACACTTTGGCAACAGCTTTTGTTCCGTTGCTTTCATATCCTGCCGCATACACATCGCTGCCCGATACGTAAACGGCATTGGCTTCCGCATTGTACGATCCGCTCGCAAGAGACTGCAATGCGCCGTTTTTCCACAATCTTGGGGTATAAACCGATCCGTTGGTTTCGCTTCCTGACACATACACATCGCTGCCCAAAACAAAAACGGATTTTGCATAAGTAGTATTTGTTCCTGCTGTTCCTTCAAGCGATTGAGCGACTCCGTTTTTCCACAGTTTGGCGTAAGTATGGCTGCCGTTGTTTTCGTATCCTGCCACATACACATCTTTGATGTCGCTTACGGTAACGTTGCATGTAGCGGTTTTGCCGTTGACGGTGGTAGCCGTAATGACAGATGCACCTTCAGCAACGGCTGTTACTTCGCCTGTGGCGGCATTGACCGTTACAAAGTCGGTGGCATTGCTTGTCCATGTTACTGTTTTGTCGGTAACATTGTCGGGTGCGACTGTTGCCGTTAATGTTTCCTTTGCGCCAACATTAAGTGTTAAATTGTCGGGGACAACCGCAACGCTTTCAGCAGGCACTTCGGGCATTGTTACCGTAACGATACAGGTTGCCGATTTGCCTCCCGCAGCCGCCGTAATGGTTGCCACGCCTTTGGCAACGGCTGTTACTTCGCCTGTGTTTTCGTCAACTGTTACAGCATCGGTATTATTGCTGCTCCATCTTATATTTTTGTTATCAGCATCATCGGGAACTACGGTTGCCGCGAGAGTATAAGTGTCGCCCGCAAGAAGATCCAGAGTTGCAGGCATTACCGTAATACCCGTAACGGGAACTTCGGACTCTATTACCGTAACAATGCAGATTGACGACTTGCCGTTGGCAGTGGTTGCAGTAATTGTTGCGGCGCCTTCGGCAATGGCTGTTACTTTGCCTGTGGAAGCGTCAACCGTTGCAAAGCCTGTGGCGCTGCTTGTCCATGTTAGGGTTTTATTGGCAGCATTGTCGGGCAACAGTGTTGCCGTGAGAGTATGCGTTCCACCTACAACAAGGGTGAGTGTAGCTGGTTCAATGCTGATACCTGTAACGGCAATATGTTCATCGTCTTTGCTGCACGACATAAAAGCGACAGCGTTCATCATTAATAATGCGATTGCCGCGTTTCTTAAGAATTTGATATTTCTTTTCATTTCTTTGTTTATTAAAATTAGTTTATTTATTATATTTATTGTTTGTCTATTCGTTTGTAAACCTGACAGGTTTTTAAAATCTGTTAGTTGGGTTATCCGTATCGATACACGCTAATGTACGTTAGCGTTACGCACTAACATACATTAGTTGCATAGGCTAACGCTCATTAGCGTCAGTCGCTAAAAAATTACTGTACCGTTAAAATTCTGTCAAAAACGGCAGTTCGAGGCTCTTTCAGCAATACGCTGTTTGTAAACTGCGTTGTTACCTCTACTTTATACATACCAGCCGCCAGTGCGGGAATCACAATCATGAGTTCGGAAGGGTTGTTGATGACAAGGTCTGATGCATCAACCTTCGTGCGTTCCTGCGTATCCTGATTTACGAAATACACGCCGTTTGCCACGTTGTCGCCAGCAATTTTCAACTTGTGTCCGCTTATGCGCAGGTTGCGATTTGGCGTGATGATGTCATTTACACAGCCTGTTTTAATATCCGTTACCTGAGCAATGCCAAGCGATGAATCGGCTACGCCCATTATCTCAATCTGTACCGACTGCAATTCCTTACGTAATTGCGAGCCTTGCTGAAACTCGAAAAGAACAGTATGTTTTTCGGGATTAAAGATTTCGTCGGGACTGTTGAACACTCCCTTAATGTGCGTACTTGCCATAAACCAGCCTGTGTTTATCGAAAATCCATCGCAAAGGCGGTAGCCCATCTCTTTCAGCCACAGGTTGACTGCATGTTCCATAGCATCTGCCGAAATGTCGGCTCCGCCTCGTGCGGCAGCCGATTCGCAAATGTCTTTTACGCTCAGCGAGCGTTCCGAATTAACCCGCGCTATGAAGTCGTTAGGGTTGTCGGTAAGCGCATTGTCGTACAGATGCGCCTTGATTTTGTGTAAAAATTGTGTCATATATAAAACTATTATAAAGTTAATAAATCTTTATAAACAGCTTTCGCATGGAAATAGAAAAATAATTTTACAGGCTGCATGAACAACAAAACCTGAAAATTACTTTCTAAAATAATGTTTGGGATAAACTTGCAAAAAACGTCAATAATAAATCATTCATCTGCTCTGTTTGTCTCAAGCTCTATTCCTCGAAAGCTCTAAACTCATACATTTTGGCAGGTCTTCTGACTTGTTCCATCTTTGCAGCGTCCTTCCCGTGCCTTTCGGCACAGTGGTTTGCGTATTGCTCAAAGATTTTAACGGAGCTTACAGCAGCGGGTCTGTTCAGGATTTGCACCTGATTCCCTTTTCAATGCCTTTCGCGAATGGAAAAAGCATCACCAAAATTTCGAACAAAGGTAATAAAAATTTAATATACAACTACAATTATTGATTGAAAATGATTAAATAGTTGTTTTTAGTATTAAACTGTCAACTTTTTTTAGACGTAACAAGGTACAAATAAGCAAATCAACAAACAGGTAAAATCATATTAAAGCAGAAAAGCGGCAGCTCTGTCGAACAGCATTGAAAAACATCGCTGAACGATTTCAGAATCTACGCGTCCGTGAACGGGAAACGGGGTTTGATGAGAGTACTCGTAAGGAAAATCCAACTCTTCCAAGATTTCGTCGGCGCATGTTTTACCTAAAGCCTCTTTTACGCCAAGCGTGGGAATGACTGTGTCTTTTTTCAGTGTTATTGCTGCAATACGATTTTTGGCTTTTTGAAAGAATTCTTCCCGATAACGGCGATATTTATCGAACGAAAGCATGGATTGAAACGCTTTTTCCATAAAATCTTCTTTCCTTTTCAAAAAATTAATTCCTTTATGAATAAAGTCGTTCATAAAATAATATCTCAGTGTTTGAAATGATTCTCTGTCCATTATATCGCGAGCATTGCCGTCCATTCGGCTGAACAGAGTGCCGCCGCAGAACATGAACAAACGACTGTCGGATGTCAGTTGTTCGGGATTGGACAATAACAGAATCTGAGCCAAAAAAGCACCGATAGAATATGCAAATATGTTAACCGATGTGTTTGCTTTGAACAAAGAATGCTGTCCGTTTTTTATTTCTTTGATTAGCTGCCATAGATTGAAAAGAGATTCTTTGCCTGAAAGATAGAAACGAATGGGATTTTCAGACAAACGGCTGCTCAACGCCAGATTGACAAAAGTAGAATTGTCCAAATCTGCAAACTTTTCTTTTCGGCTGTGTACGTAAGGCAGGATAACTCTCGGATTGCACCAGCTTTTGGGTGTGCGGTTCATGTGAAAAGCAATAGGAAAAAGAATAACCGCTCTTCCTGTTTTAAGCGTCAGATATTCTGCCCACGGAAGGTATTTTTCCCAACTGCGCTCGTTCAAACCGTGCAGCAACAAAATGGCTTTATCGGTTTTGACAATGCCTTTCGGCACGAAAACGGAATATATAAATGTTTTGTTTTCTTCGATACTGTCGTCCGAAATGGAACAAAATTCAGGCAAAGAAATTGTCTGCTGAATTTGTTGAATTTCCGCATTAACAAATTCCTGATTAAACAGGTACGGTCGTATTTCCAGTGAAATATCATCCAAACTTACTTCTTCTTCGTAGGAAAACAATGATTTCAATTTCTGGAAACGTTCAATGAATTTCATATAACAGAATTAATAAAAAGATAAAGTATAATTGGCAAAGGTAAATAAAATTATTATTGTGCGAAATCTTATCCACTTGCGAAAAACAGTTATCGGGAATAAAGCGTCAAAACGCAAGTTTGTTGTATATGATTTGATATTCATACGGTTTTTTAATATTACTTTTCACTTCTTTTTATTATAAACTTTGTTCCAGAACATGTCCGTTATGTCGGTCATAGTTCCATTTTCGATGCTGTAAAAACGCTGGTTTGTGGTATGTGCATTTAATCCGCCCAAATGTTCGATATATTCGCCGAGTTTGATATAATCGAAACTCAACAGAGAAACGTCGTCAGGTAAAGCGGCTCTGCCCGAATACCATCCTGTTTTGATTTTTCTGCCTGCGGCTGTTCGTACAAAGGCAGCCAGCCGTTCCACTTTGCGCGGTTCGGCATCGCCGCCCATGAAGCAGATGCAGGTAATTGCCTTTCCGTATTTATCGAGCAATGCGGCAATGGCGTTTTCGTCTAATGTTTCGCCTGTATTTTCTCTAAGGTGAGGACTGTGGCAACTCTTGCAGCGATTGGGACAGTTTGAAATATTTATAGCCAGCGTTATTTCGCCGGGAATTTCCTGAAAAACAATATCAAAACTGATGTACCGTAACATTTAATAGTTAGTTGTTAATGGTTAATGTGGATTTGGCAGTTTTGATGCTGCTTGTGAGTATTTTTGCATCGCTGTTAATGCTTTCAAACTCTTTGCGGGACAAGTATTCTGTTTCGCACATTAGATACTGCCAATAAATGATTTCGCGCGTTTCTTTTTGGGCAATAGCCATTTTGTGTATCAAATCGGCTTTGCTTTCCGAATGTTCCGCTTCGCGCACCATCGCACCTGCCGATGTACCGCTTCGCAACGCTTGTTTGGACAAAACAAACTCTTTCTTCTCATTGCACAAATGCCTGTACAAATTCACAATCCTCACGGCAAACATAAAACTCTTTTCTTTCAATATGTTCTGCTTCATAACCACTATTTTTATTTTATTAACCATTAATCATTTACCATTAAATAACATCTCCTCGCAGCCTCTTCCTGCCGGCTTTGTGAGAAATTGCTTACACGTTTCATATATCCGATGACGCGCGTCAGATAATCAAGGTTTTTGCTTTGGCATTTGGGACAGATTTTCAAATTTCGCTTGTCGATATGTCCGCAGTTGTTGCAAACCGTGTTAGGAATATTAAATGTAAAATAATTGCAGCCTTCCTGTGTTGCTATGCGAAGCAAATGACGATACTGTTCTTTGCTTAAATGTTCTTCAAGATTGAGATGCAAGGCAGAACCACCCGTAAGGCGTTCAATATATTTGCGTCCATGCAGGCGAAATTTGTCAACAATGTTTAGCCTGCTGTCTTCGACAATATAAAAATAACTGTTGTAACAGTCGCGATTTACCTGATAATTATCTCGTCTGTCCCATTTGGCATGTTTCACTCCTACGTTTTCGGCGGGAATCATTTCGCAGTTAAACATTATGTCTTTCGTACGATAGCGTTTGTTGTATGTTTCGACAAGACCGAGTACCTGTTGCACAAATGCGGCGTATTTCGGGTTGTCGGTAATTTCAATGCCCAAAAATTCGGCTGCTTCTACAAGTCCGTTTATGCCGACTGTGAGATATTGTCGGCTCATGTTGATATATCCCGCCGTGAACAGAGGCAACATGCCTTTTTTGCACATGTATTTCAAGTTTTCGTTGTAAGCCAACTGCACCTTATGCACCAGAGCGATGACTTCTTCGAGAAAAAACATATAATGAACGCCTTCGCGTGCCGCTTGCTGAATACAACGGTTCAGATTGATTGTCAGCACGCTTTTTGAACCTGTGGACACGCCGCCTGCTCCAAGCGTGTAACTGAAACCGTTGTCCTGAATCTCGTTGCGCAGTCGACAGCAACTGCTCAACGAATCGGCATTGTCGCTCATGTAGGTAAAAAACGAATGTCCTTCGGCATACATCTCTGCTGTAAAATCGCCATATTCCCTGTCTTTTGCATCTCCGTTTTCGGTAAGCAACGCCATTGTTTCAACAGGAAAAGTAAGCACTGAGCGTGTACGTTCCTGATTGAACCACTTCATAAAACGTTTCTGTAACCAGTTTAACGATGCCCAATCGGGCTTGCTGCCATTGGGAAATACAAAATCGTCAAACAAACTTTCGAAATAATATTTATCATAATAAGATATATTCCAGAATACAGCCTGAAAGTTCCGCGCTCCTGTGGGTTGATTTATGGAATAAACTATTTGCTCGAAACAATCGGTAATAACTTTGTCGAGAGTGCGTTGCTTTTTCGACAAATCAACCACTTTGTTTGCGTTCAGATAATAATCCTGTCCATATTCCAGCCCGACAAAATAATTCATATACATCAGAAATTCGGGTGTAGCACATGCGCCGCTCAACATGCTTGAAACCATAAAAACCATATTTATAAATCCGCCGCAAAACGATTTCAGATTTGTTGGCGCTTTTGAATTGCCACCAATTGAAGTTGTACCGCCAATCAGCCACGGATACATGGTAATGCTGGCACAATAGTTGGCAAGACTTGTTTCGTCGTTTTTGTAGATATAATGTTTGTTCAGCAATTCTATATATTTGTCGGCAACTTCTTTACCATACATTTCTTTCAATCTGTCGGTAAGCATTCGGCGATTTAGGCGGATGAAGTTGGATTTGGGCAGTTCGCCGATAAGCGTTGCCATGTTTTTGTTTTCTACATTTGCGTTGGCATCGTACTTGCTGCCTGATGCCGCATTGGAAGCATCGCAATAATCCATTAAGAACTTGAGTTTGTCGCGCACTTCGCGGTCTTCAAGATGTTTTTGCCTGTAAAGCATGTACGACTTGGCAACAGCGTAATAACGTTCGGACATCAGAGCAATTTCCACCTGATTCTGAATATCTTCGACCGTACTGCCATCGGTGATGCTTATTCGACTTAAAATATTTGTAATAACATCCTGTGTGGCAAAACCGCCAACAGACAGAAATGCTTTTGCAATGGCATTCCTGATTTTTTCGACTGAGAAGGCTTCCTGCTTGCCGTCTCTTTTAGTGATAAATATATCCATAATGATTCCTTTATTTATTTTATGATATTGACAGTTGAAACTCCAATTTATTAATATCGGCATTGGTGAAAAAGCCGCTGACAAGAACAAAATACGGCGGTAATATTCCATCTCGACTCCATTTCATTTCTACGCCCAATAATCTTAACGATGTTTGACTTACATCAAAACCAAAAGATTCGAGCGAGGGACGAATTTTATCGGGAAAGATACATGGCTTGCCCTGCATTCGGGCGCAGTTGTCCGAAGAGCAGATATGACATGTGCCTGCAAAAAAAACTCTGCTGTCAGAATATTCTTTTTCCAAATCCAAAAGCTTTTTATCCAGTGTGAGGCGTATTTCTTCGATAATTCGATAAGTTAGCGGCGTACACAGTTTCCATCCTTTATTATTTTCGATAATTTTGTCTTCAATGTCTATTTTTGTGCCGATTATCCAAGCCGTTTTGTAATGCGAAAGAGTAATATCGGTATCAAAATCGAATGGAGGACAAGCCCAACAGACATTGTATCTGTTGCATTGTTTGCAATAAACTATAAATCTGTCAGAATCGCGATAATGACGGATATAATCTTTCAAATCTGTTTCAACTATTATATGACTTGTGTTGTACATCAATGATTATGCTGTATGAGTTTCAGTTTTATTTGAATAATTTATTATTCACTAATATTTTCCTGTAATCTGAGAATGGGAAAGCGATATTGAAGTATTTCAAAAGTTCCAAATAAAACAGAGGTATAAAAAATATCGCCTAACAGTGTGTTTCGGAAAAATGGTATTCCTGCAAAGTAACATGCCTGTAATCCGCTGAAAGTACGAGGATATGTGTCAGCCATCGACAGCCATGCTCCGAAATTTGATATAAGAAAAAATATCACCGAAGCCGCTAAAACCGAACATGTTAAATTGAAAATGCTTATTTTTTTCAACACAAAGATTCCCAAAAGAGTTATAAGCGCAAAAGCGCCGTATGTGAATATCGAACCGCCGTAAAACCACACAAAACCGTCAAAATATTGACTGTAAACAATGTTATTCAGAATTATGTCGCTTATCCACATCGCTGCAACAGGCACAATAAATGCCCAGCGCCGTTTGCTGTAATAAGCCGCACCGAACAATGCCATTCCTCCGACAGGAGCAAAATTAGGCAAATGCGGTAATAATCTGCTCATTGCCGCAACCAGAATAATTGCTGCAATGACGCCAAATCTCAAATTTAATTTTTTTATTTCCATATACTTTTTATTTTAATATAAAATGTCTTTTAATTTGTCTTCCTAAACGGCTTTCGCATGGAAATAGAAAATAATTTCATAAGTTTCATATTACAAAACCTGAAAATTACTTCTTAAAATAATGTTTGGGATAAACTTGCAAACATGTAGATTATAAATCATTAGTCTGCTGTTTGTCTCAAGCCCTATTCCTCGAAAACTCTAAACTCGTACATTTTGGCAGGTCTTCTGACTTGCTCCATCTTTGCAGCGTCCTTCCCGCGCCTTTCAGCACAGTGGTTTGCGTATTGCTCAAAGATTTTAACGGAGTTTACAGCAGCGGGTCTGTTCAGGATTTGCACCTGATTCCCTTTTCAATGCCTTTCGCAAACGGAATAGGCATCACCAAAATTCAGCGCAAAACTACAGAAAAATTAATTACGAAACAGTAATTGTGAATAAGTTGTGGATATTTTGGGAATTGAGTATTAATCACAAATAAACAACAGTTAGATACGGGCTCGCTGACTGAATTAACAATTAAGAGATAATGATTAATGATAAAAAACTCTGTGTGCCTCGGTGGAGACTCTGCATAACCTTTTATTACACAGAGAACAAACAGAAACAATTTACAATTAAAAAACGAAGAAAAAACGTCTTTTCAAAGAGCGAAGATCGCTAATACAAATAAAATAAATAGTCAGTCCTTAAAAGTAAGATTTACAGACATAAAAATTAACAAGCAGACATTTTATAAGGCTTGAAAATAATGGTTGTCTCTGACGGGACATTTGCAAAGCATTTGCTACTGAACTGTAAATGTTTGATTTAATGATTTTGGAAGAATATTTTAAAAATATTTGCATGGTTTTAACAATATATGGTACAAAATTCTGCGATTTTTTCACCTCATTTTCATTCGTAATTATATGTTAATAAATAATTTATGTTCTTTTTAAGGTGCAACTAATTAGAAAATCAAATCCGAAAATTTCAATTTTTTTCCTGATTTAAAAAATTTTAGCACAATAGATTTTTGATATATGTTTGGAACTTCGGCAATTTTAGAAAATCGTAAAATATCTTTACGTTTTTTCTTCAATTTTTTCATGGATTTATAAAAATGAAAATGCGCTTTGATAACAGCCGCAAAATGAGAAAAATTGAACGATAATAAAAATACCGCTGCCGACAGAAAATCCAAAAATAATCTTGTCAGTATCGTTCTTTTGAATTTGTTTGCAGGTAAATTTTTTACAAGCATAAACAAATTATTGCGAAAATTCAAGCAGGTTTTTTGGGGATTATCGGTTTTGAGCGTGCCGCCGCCAAGATGAAAAACCTTCGATTGCGGAATACACATCAACGAATAAGCAGCATGTTGTATTCGCCAGCATAAATCGATTTCTTCCATGTGTGCAAAAAAATCCTCGTCAAATCCTTTTAGTTGATTATATATTTCTGAACGTACAATCATGCATGCGCCTGTTGTCCAAAATACATTAATGGGCGTATCGTATTGTTTTTCATCTGTTTCGAGATTTGTTAAAATTCGCCCGCGACAAAAAGGATAACCGTATTTATCAATAAATCCGCCGGCAGCGCCAGCATATTCAAAATGCGTTTTTTGGCGATACGACAATATTTTGGGCATACACGCAGCAACATTTTCGTTTTCGTCGAGATGCGAAACCAAAGGTTCGAGCCAGTTTTCGCTAACTTCAACATCCGAATTAAGCAGCACAAAATATTTTGCATTTACTTTTTCCAAAGCGCGATTGTATCCGCCTGCAAAACCATAATTTTTATCAAGAACGATTTGTTCTACATCTGAAAAATTTTGCGATAAAAATTCCAGCGAATCATCGGTTGAACCGTTATCGGCAATTATAATTTTTGTCTGTTCGCAAGTTGTATATTTCACAACGGATGGCAAAAATTCTTCCATGATTTTGCGTCCGTTCCAATTCAGAATCACAACGGCGACTTTGATTTCATAATCGGCAGAATATTTTTTAGTGTTTATATTTTCAATGTTCATTTTACTTTTTTACAATTTTTATTTCAAAAAGTTTATCCCAGTGTTTACCTGTTACAAAAATGCGTTTGTTTTTTACATCATAAGCAATTCCGTTAAGGCAATTTTCGGCGGTTGCATTTTGATATATTCCGCTTAAATCAATTTCGCCGACCACAGCTCCTGTTTCGGGATTTATCATCACAATAATATTTGATTGCCAGACGTTAGCCCAAATCAAGCCATCTATAAATTCAAGTTCGTTGAGTTGACTGACATTTCCTTTGTCGTTGCAAACTTCTATTCGGCGGACTTCTGCAAAATTATCGGGATTTACAAAAGTTATAATCGACGAGCCATTGCTCACTGCCAATAAATTATCTACTGTTGTAATTCCCCAGCCTTCGTTTGAATATGACAATGTCGAGAGTTTTTTGAAAGTGTTTTTGTCGTATATGAAACATTGATGTTCCTGCCACGAAAGTTGATAAATTTTTTCGTTTACAAGCGTGATGCCTTCGCCAAAAAAGTTTTCGCCGAGATTTACCGATTTCACAACATTTCCTGTGGCAAGTTCAGTTTGCAATAATGATGATTTTCCGTACTGTCCCGTACCTTCATACAAAAATCCTTCATCAAAAAACAAACCCTGAGTAAAAAATCCTGTATTGTGAGGATATTGTTTAACAGCAGAATAAGAATAATATTGAGGCGCAGGCGGAAAATATTTTAATGTAAAAGATGTGCTTGCAACTTCTACGCCGTTTGTTCTCATGCTGAGATGCAACGCTTGTCGTCCCGTGCGTTTTTCGGTCATTGTCCATTTATAAGTTGTTCCTGCGAATCGCGCTGTTTCACGTTTGTTTACAAACAAAACCGCAGTGTCAATTTTAAGACTGTCGCTTTTTATTTCGTAAGTAATATCAATTATATCATTTTGTTTTACCTGTTGTCCGTTTTGAGGAGAAACAAGATTCACATTGATTTTTTTAATACTTTTCGGCGTTTCTGTTTTATCATTATTTGGCTTGCGTGCGTTGCTGTTACAGGCGCAAATATTGATAAATAATACATATAATAATAAATATCTCAACATATTTTTGTAGTTTTGTGGCAAATTTACATAAAATATTTTGAATTTTTCACAGATAAGTAAAAAAAACGTATTTTATGTATAAAATTTAAGAACATGTGGACAATAACAAAAAAGACAATTCCAAATATATTAACATCGCTCAACCTGTTATCAGGTTGTTTGGCTTTAGTTTACGTTTTCAAAGGAGAATTTGAAATAGTAGCCTACTTCCTGTTTTTTTCCGTATTTTTTGATTTCTGCGATGGATTATCAGCTCGCGCTCTCAAAGCCTATTCTGCTTTGGGTTTACAGTTAGATTCGCTTGCCGATATGGTTAGTTTCGGTGTCGTTCCGGCGGCAATGCTGCATCAATTATTGATTCAATTAGATCCTGACATACTTTCGATTCCCATTCTTGGAATACCTTTGTATGGATTTCCATTTATAATTGCTATTTTTTCGGCGTTGCGCCTTGCAAAATTCAATATCGATGAACGCCAGCACGATTCATTTATAGGATTACCTACGCCTGCAAATGCAATATTCATAATATCAACAGTACTTGCTGCCGACGATTACAAATTTATTCACGATATTTTATATTTCGATGTTACAATAATATTGTTGTGCATTGCGATGTCGATATTAATGGTTTGCGAAATTCCAATGTTTGCGCTGAAAATAAATTTTGACGAAAATCATACAATCAAAAAAAATATTACTAAAATAATATTTCTGGCAATATCGTTGATATTCATAATATTGTTCGGCTTTGCAGGAATCAGTTTATCTATAATACTGTATATTTTATTATCAGTAATTAGTTGCTTATTAAAAAGCAAAATTTCCAGATAAAAAATTAATAAACAGACTATTTCAACCTGACAGGTTTCAGAAACCTGTCAGGTTTTATTTATTGCTGAACTGTAAATGTTTGATTTAATGATTTTGAAAGAATATTTTCATCTATATTCATAATTATCTATTAATAAATAATTTATATTCCTTTTAAGGACTGAATAAATAAACATCCGTGTAACATTTTTTACACAGAAAAACATAAAGAACCGCAGAGTTTTGTTATTCATAATCATTAAGTCAAACAAGCCCGACAGGATTAGAAAATATGTCGGGCTTTGTTCGTGATTGCTCCGAATTTGAGCAATTATAAAATATTTATTGCCATAAAAAAAAATTTTTCTTTTTATCTGAAAATTATATCTCCATAATTAGCCGAAATGCTAACCTCTGCTTTCGGATTGTCGGATTTTCCTGCTGTGCCGACAATGGCATTGCTTTTTTTAGATAAAGTTACATTACTAAGTGTAATTTTTCCCGAATTAATATCTCCATATTCGCCTGCATTGAGGTTTGCCTTGAAATTATGCTGTTCGTTCAGTCCGAGTTTAAAATTCGAATACATTCCATTATCTATCTTGATTTTTGAAAAACCTTTATCAATATTTGTTATTGTCAAACTTCCATACAGAAACTTAGATGCTGCAAAACTGTTGTTCAATTTATCAATCGTTATATCCGTATAAAGCGTTGTTATTGTAAAATCATTTATTGTTTTTATCTTAAAATCATCGTATTGAGAATCGGCTTTGATTGATGATATTTCTCCAAATTTGAAATCTGTGTAACGGGTTTTTAATAACAAATCTTTACATACGCCTATTTCTACATCGGCATATTGTATATCAATATTTGCATCTGAAACGGAATTTGATTTGAAATCCGCATAAAGCGAATTGAATTTTACATCCTTACATTTACCTATTGCAACGCCTGCATATTTTACATCAATCACTGTATTTGCTGTAACATCGGCTTTAATATCACTGTAAAGCGAATTGATTTTTATATCGCCGCATGTACCAAATACTATATCTCCGTATTTCGTGTCAATATTCGCTTTTGACATTGCAGTTACATTAAAATCGCTATACGATAAATTAGCCGTTAACTCATTACATTTTTCTAATTTTACATTTCCATATTGTGATTTAATATTTGCATTTGAAATGATATTTGCCTTGATACCGCCATATGAAATGTCAACAGTCAAAGGTTTTGGAGTATCTTTAAGCGTGAGATTTCCGTATTTAATATTAAAATCCATCGTAGCGCTGCGTGGAACTACGACAGTATAATTTACTTGCATGTTGATGTTCACATACTTTATTTGCGGAAATTTTGTTTTTGCAGAAACTTGATTATTGCTTGACGTAAAATCTACGCTTATTCCTTCGGCGCATGATCTTGCAATTTCCGAATTTTCGCCTTTACATGTAATTTCTATTTTGAAAGCAATCTTGCCTTCATTGCCTTCTACTATATTTACGTTTCCATAAATGTTGTGTATCGACAGTTTTGCATCTGTCTGTACGCTGAAATCCTTGCTTATTTCGCGTTTGTATTCTGCTTTTTGAGCAAACAATATTGCTGCCGCGAATACTAAAATCAGTGTTAATAGTGTTTTTTTCATTTTGATATGATTTTATTTAATTAATAATTTTCTATTTATTATAAGCCAGCAAATTGTTTTGCAGGCTGTGTAGCGATGCTATTTTTCGGCGATAAATCGAAACAATCAGGGCGGCTTTTCGCTCGTCGTCAAGAGCGCTGGGAATTTTATTTCCGTCAATTTCCATTAGTTTGATGTCGCTTAATATTTCGTTACGATATTGTTCGTCAATATTTTTCAACAGTTCTTTTGTTGCATCAATTTCATCGTGCAGTCGCATTTTATAATATTGTTTCACTTCGGCAATATGAATTTCGTTGGTCGCCGTATTGCCGTTTTCGATATTTTCTGTTTTGAGAACTAAAAATGCAATAACAACAGCCGCCGCTGCTGCAATATATTTCAAATACAGCGTGAATGAC
The DNA here is from genome assembly GCA_031269545.1 of Prevotellaceae bacterium. Lineage (GTDB taxonomy): Bacteria > Bacteroidota > Bacteroidia > Bacteroidales > UBA932 > JAIRKV01. Next base: position 40,350 of record JAISYZ010000027.1, on the reverse strand, counting down.
TTCTGTTTCGGTTTTTGCCAAGTCGAAAGTTTTACTGCAAAGCGTTCTCGATGTCCGCTCGCAGGTTTGCTGTCGAATATTTCGTTTAGGTTTTCCGATATTTTTTTCTCTATGTTTTTCATTGTTTGCATGTTTAATTTTAATCCGTATTTATATTACTTTTCAAATGATTGCGCAATTTCATCAATGCGCGAGAATATTGTCCCCGCACCGATGATTGCGATATTTTAAGTTGTTTTGCAATTTCATCAAAATTCATGTTTTCAAAAAATTTCAAAATCAATATTGTTCTGTATCCCAATGCAAGCGAATCGATTGACTGTTTTATATTTTCGACTGTCAGCGCATTTTCGTCAATATCACTGTCGTCAATGCAGTCGGTAATATTTTCAATCTCTTCAAAGTGCAAGTGCGTCTTTCGTTTTCGTAAAACATCAATCGCTGCATTTACAGCAATTCTCCGCAATATTTTTCGCATTTCGCTTTCATTGTCGTTTATCAATGATGTTTTTGTAAGCACTTTCAACATTGTGTCCTGCATTATTTCTTCGGCTTCGCTACCATTGCTCAAAATCGCAAAAGCGCTTCGATATGTTGTTTCGGCAAACATATCGTAAAATTGCATCTGCAAACGATAGTCGTTGTGTTTCAATCCTTTTAATATTTCTTTGTAACTGTTCATTTCATCGCTATTCTCATATATATAACGCAACAAAATGTGTTTTGATGCATCCTGTTTTGATTTTTTTTCAAATTTAACATTATATTTTGAAAAATGTTGGTTTTTGATTTTTTTGTAATGTTCCTTTATAAATTTTGTAAAACATTTTTATTCGTTTGTTTGTAGATGAGGATTTTATGCTAACTTTGTAAAAACGAATAAAATTATGAATTATTTTGATGAATTACACTGTGCCGTTACTGTTTGCGATTTGCAGGGAAATGTGATATATTGCAACGAAAGATCGCAACAGACTTTTGCAAAATACGGCGATTTGACTGGAAAAAATCTTAAAGACTGCCATTTGCCGGCATCGTGGGAAAAAATTCAACAACTGTTGAAAACGAATGCGAGTAACGTTTACACGATTGAAAAAAACGGACAAAAGAAACTTATTTATCAAACGCCATGGCACGAAAACGGAGAAACAAAAGGCTTGATAGAATTTTCATTTGAAATTTCCGCCGACATTCCGCATTTTGTGAGATGATTATAAGTATATGAAAAAAAATTAAAGACGTTAATATTGATGGGCGGGAATTATTTCTGCAAGTACGGATTTCTTCAATATAATAAACATTTCCTTATAAATAACATTCGGGACAGAAGTAAATTCCTGCCCCGAACATCCATTCAATATAATGTCTAATAAATAATCTGTATTACAATTCAGGTTTCATGTCAAGATTGTACATTACAAACGAATATAAATCGGTTTGTTCTTCTATTATTTTGCTGATCGGTTTACCTGCTCCGTGTCCCGCTTTGGTTTCGATACGAATAAGTTTCGGAGCGTTTCCCGTATTTGCATCTTGCAGAGTTGCAGCATATTTAAACGAATGTGCGGGAACAACTCTGTCGTCGTGATCGGCTGTGGTGATTAGTATTGCAGGATACGGCGTTCCATCGTTTTTGATATTATGCAATGGCGAATATGCGCGAAGATATTCAAACATTTCTTTACTGTCTTCGCTTGTGCCGTAGTCGCTTGCCCAGTTCCATCCTATTGTAAATTTATGATAACGCAACATGTCCATGACGCCAACCATAGGCAAAGCAACGCGGAACAAGTCGGGACGCTGATTTACGCATGTTCCTGCAAGAAGTCCGCCGTTTGAACCTCCTGCTATTGCAATTTTATTGCTATTGGTATATTTTTCTTCAATAAGATATTCGGCTGCGGCAATAAAATCGTCGAATACATTTTGTTTTTGCATTTTTGTTCCTGCAATATGCCATGTTTCTCCATATTCGCCGCCTCCGCGCAAATTAGCCTGAGCGTAAATTCCTCCATTTTCCAAAAACGGAATACGCATTGTCGAAAATCCGGGATTAAGACTTACATTAAATCCGCCGTATCCATACAGATAAACAGGATTTGTTCCATCAAGTTTTAATCCTTTTTTATATGTGAGGAACATTGGTATTTTTGTTCCATCTTTGCTCGGATAAAAAACCTGTTCGGTAACGAAATCATCTGAATTAAATGCAACTTTCGGCGCAATGTAAAGTTCTGAAACGTTTTTGTCTATATCGTATTTATAAATGGCGCTTGGAAATGTGAAAGATGAAAACGAGTAAAAGATTTCTTTGTCATCTTTGTCGCCGCTAAAACTGACAGAGCCGAGTGTTGGCAATTTGACTTCATTTTTTAATTTTCCATCGAGCGAATAAACATAAGCATGTTCCGATGCATCTTTGTCGTAAGTGATAATCATTTGTCCGGCAATAAAATTGACGCCTGTCAATACACTTTCAGATTCGGGAAGGACTTCTTTCCATGCTTCAACTTTGGGCGAATTTATATCAGCCTTTGCAAGTCGATATTTCGGAGCATTGTAATTTGTGTAAAAATAAACAGTGTTACCGATAACTTCGACAGGCGAATATTCATATTCGTAGTCGCTTGCAATTTCGATAACAGGCGAACCAGATTTGCGTAAATCCTGCATAAACAGACGGTTTCCAAGTCCTGCGCCCGATTCTATTATAAATAAAACCGTTTCGTCATCGTCAACCGAAGCGCTGTAAAAGCGTTTCGGATATTTGGTATTTTGATATGCAAGTTTATCTTTGCTTTGTTCATCGCCTATTTTGTGATAGTATATTTTGTGATTTTCATTTACATTCGAATATTCTTTGCCTTTTTCTGGAGCATCGTAGGCGCTGTAATAAAATCCATCGCCAAACCAGCTTGCGCCTGTAAATTTTGCCCATTTTATACAGTCTTTTGTAAGTTGTCGGGTAGATAAATCCATCACGTAAATTTCATTCCAGTCCGAACCGCTGCTGGAAATTGTATAGGCAAGATATTTTCCGTTGTTCGAGAACGAAATTCCCGAAAGAGCAACTGTTCCATCGTCCGACAAAGTATTTGGATCGAGCAGAACGCTTGCTTCGCCATCGATTGTTTCTTTAACGTAAAGAACGCTTTGATTTTGCAAGCCATCGTTTTTGAAAAAATAATATTTGCCATGTTTTTTTCTTGGCGTACTTATTTTTTCGTAATTTACAATATCCGTAAGTCGCTGTTTCAGTTTGTCGCGAAACGGGATTTTTCCCAAATAGTTTTGTGTAATTTCGTTTTCGGCGGCAACCCAGTCGGCAACGGCTTGCGTTGTATCATTTTCGAGCCAGCGATAAGGATCGGCAACTTCGACTCCAAAATAAGTATCAATAACATTCTGTTTTTCGGCTTTGGGATATGTAATGCTGTTTTCTGTTTTTTCAGTGCATGAAACACCAAACATAAAAGTTCCTCCCACTAAAATTAATTGTATAAATTTCATTTTGCGTTTGTTTTACTTTGAATAAATTTTAAGTGCAAAGGTAAGAAAGTTTTTGTTCATAATGAAAATTTGTTTCAATCTCCTTTGAAAATTATTTTGTTGAGCATAATTTTGATAAAAAAACACAAAATAAATACCAATAAATCAGATTAAATGCAAGTAATTATACAGGCTTGTTAAATTAAACAGATTTTTAATATCTGTATTTTAATACAGAAAACGACCGTTTGAAAATAAAAATTTATCAATCAAAGTCGCTTATAAATCAAAAATGAATATTGCAGTCCGCTTTTTTCGTCGGTGAAAACTTGGCTTTGGCTTTCGATGGTAAATTTATTTGCATCAATATTCGGGAAGAATACATCAGCATCAAACGACTGATGGATTTTGGTAATGTACAGTTTGCTGGCAACATGTAGAAACTGTTCGTAAATGCTTGCTCCGCCGATAATGAAATTTTCGGAATTTTCATCGCAAATGTCAATAGCATCCTGCACGGAACAAACAACAAAAACATTTTCTTCGTTCAGGTTCAATGTTTGCGAAATAATAATATTTTTTCGTTCGGGCAAAGGTTTTACAGGCAACGACAACCATGTGTTTTTTCCCATAATAACGGTATGTTCCGAAGTTATTTTTTTAAAATATTTCAAATCAGCCGAAATGTGCCAAAGCAGGTTGTTGTTTTTGCCGATTGCATTGTTTGCGGCTATTGCTACTATTATCGAAAATGTTTTCATTTTCATGGAATTTAAACGGCTATCGGGGCTTTTATTGTAGGATGACAATTATAATTTATCAACTCAAAATCTTCATATTTGAAATCAAAAATGGATTTTACATCCTGATTGATTTTCATTTGCGGAAGTTCAAAAGGCTTACGCGATAATTGAGTTTTCACCTGTTCGATATGGTTCAAATAAATATGCGTATCGCCGAAAGAGTGAACAAATTCGCCAACCTGCAAATTGCAAATCTGAGCCATCATCATTGTCAGCAAAGCATAAGAAGCAATATTGAACGGCACGCCTAAAAAAACGTCTGCGCTGCGCTGATAAAGTTGACACGAAAGTTTTCCGTTTGCAACAAAAAATTGAAACAAGACATGACAGGGCGGTAAAGCCATATTTTTCAAATCGCCCGTATTCCATGCGCAAACAATATGTCGGCGCGAGTCGGGATTGCTTTTTATCGAATTTACAACATCCGTTATTTGATCAATATATTTACCGTCAGCAGTTTGCCACGAGCGCCATTGATAGCCGTAAACATGTCCCAAATCGCCATTTGCATCAGCCCATTCATCCCAGATTGTAACTTTATTGTCGTTCAAAAATTTTATATTTGTATCGCCTCGCAAAAACCATAACAATTCGTAGATGATGGATTTAAGATGAACTTTCTTTGTCGTAACAAGCGGAAAACCATCATTCAAGTCGAATCGCATCTGATAACCGAAAATGCTTAATGTTCCGACTCCTGTTCGATCATGCTTTTCTGTGCCATCGTTCAAAATTTTAGTAAGTAAATCAAGATATGCTCTCATTGTTTATAGTGAAAATAAAAATCCAAATTCATAATTATTTTACAAAGATATGATTTTTTATTAAGGTTTCGGATTTTTGCATTCTGTTTTTTTTGAATATTAAATGAATTTGACGTAACATAAATTGCGTTAAACATAATTAAACAACACAAAACGGATATTAACAGTAAACAATAACAGATTATCTTTGCTGTATAATGAATAAAATTGTTATAACATTTATTTTAATTGCATATGCGATTACAGTATCGGCTCAAACTGAAATACAGCCTTTGCCCGACACAAGTAAATTTTTGTTTGATGCTAAACCGACTCTTCCGATTAATAACAATTTTAATTCGTTGAAAAATCCTTTTCCTGCAAAGCTTACGATAAATCACAACGATATTTTTCTGTCGATAAAAGACACTGTAAAACAGGATTCGTTGAGCGTATTGCATAAACAAAAAACAAATCCCGACCTGCTGTTTGTGCGCAGCGCTTATTTCACGGGCAAGTCGCCTCTTTTTGTAGAAATCAATAAACGGCATGAAATAAAATCAGGCGTAGCAATACCTTTTTTTATAAGTTCAGAAAAACTTCATTCGCTTTCTTATGTCAGATTACGATTTGTTGGCAACAGTTGGCAATGGAAAGCAGTAAGCGCACAATTGGACGGCGCAGGCGGCATTGGTATCGGCATTGGAATATCAAGCAAAGAAGAACGCATGAAAAAAATAGCCGAAAAACGAAAAAAAGCGTATGTTTATTAGATGTAATTCTGAATTTATAATTTACTTTCACAGATTATTTAACCTTACGATTTATATAAAATCAGTCCTCAAAAAGGAAAATTTTCAGACATAAAAATTAAAACAAGCATTTTGCAAGAAGTTTTCAACCTAACAGGTTTCGGAAACCTGTTAAGTTGGAGAATGCTAAAGTCCCTCGCGGGACATCAAAAAAACCGTTATATCTTGTTACTTTGGCATCCCTTAGTACAATTTCCTCTATTTTTGAGCAATTTTACTGTATTTTAACAACAATAGTGTAATTTTCCTCTAATTTAGTCCATTTTTCTGCTTTAATACTGCAAATTTGCTGTTGCCGACACAAAAAATCATGCAGGCGACAGCATTTTTGTTAATTTATGCAGCGCAAAGTTTTTTTTCTTTTCTATCCCGACCGAAATATTAATCATTAATTGTTCAATATGTTATTTGTGTGAAAAATATAATACATATTATTCATATTTTTCTAAAATGTAGTATATTAGCGTTGTCAAAAAAACGAAAAAAATGAAATTACAAACAGAAATCGAAATAAAACCTTTTAGTGAAAAACTAAGCCACACAAACAAAATTTTACTGCTTGGTTCGTGTTTTGCAAATAACATCGGAGAACGTTTGAACGATGCAAAATTTGATGTTTGCATAAATCCGTTTGGCGTTATTTATAATCCTTTTTCAATTGCAAACAGTGTGGAACTGTTGATTGCAAACGCAAAAATTACCGAAAATGAATTGCTGCAACACAACGGACTGTATTATAATTTCTGCTATCACACTTCGTTTTCGTTTGCCAACATGCAATTTGCTTTAGACAGAATGAATCTGGCAAACCGACAAGGTTCGGAATATTTGAAAAATGCAAAAAACATAATAATAACCTTTGGTTCGGCGATTGCCTACAAATACAAAAAACATAATAAAATTGTTGCAAACTGTCATAAAATTCCGTCTTGCGAATTTGAAAAAATCAATTTAACGGTTGATGAAATTGTAAACATTATTAATACATCAATACAAAATATTCGCACTGTAAACAGCGCTGCAAATTTTATTTTCACTGTAAGTCCTGTGAGGCATTTAGGCGATGGCGCTCACGAAAATCAATTGAGCAAATCTCGTTTGTTGATTGCTGTTGATCAAATTTGCAACAATAACAAACAATGTCAATATTTTCCATCTTACGAAATAATGATGGACGAACTGCGCGATTATCGCTTTTATGCCGACGACATGCTGCATCCTTCAAACCTTGCTGTTGATTATATTTGGCAAAAATTTTTGAATGCTGCAATCTGCGGCGAATCGCTGAAAATAATTGAAGAAATAAAAAAAATCTCAGATGCAAAATCGCACAAAGCATTTAATCCCGACAGCGCCGAACATCGACAATTTCTGAAAACCTGTTTTGAAAAAACCAAGCAACTGCAAGCAAAATATCCGTTTTTGAATTTGACGGAAGAATTGGAATATTTTGGAAATTGATAAATTTGTGAAATATGTTTATTTCTTAATATTAAAAACAAATTCAAGTCCGCCGCTTTCACTTGTTTTTGCTGTGATTATGCCTCCGTGAAAAATTATTGCATTTTTCACTATTGACAATCCTAATCCCGTGCCTCCAAGTTTGCGGCTGCGACCTTTGTCAATTCTGTAAAACCGCTCGAAAATTCGCGACAAATGTTTTGGCTCTACTCCAATTCCGTTGTCGGCAAACGAAAACAGATAATCTTTTTCGGTTTCGTTTATTATGTTTATAAAAATATCGCGTCCGCCCGAATGTGTTATGGCATTATCGGTGAGATTGCCGAATATCGAATGTAACAAAGTCGGATTGCCATGCACAATAGCAGGCTTGTTGATATTTGTTGTTATTCGCATGCGTTTGTCGGCGGGCAGCAGCGCAACATCATTTATTATTTCTGCTATTATTTCGCTAATATCTACGCTTTGTTTTTCGATTACGGTATTTGCTTCGTCAATTCGCGTAAGGGTTGCAACATCTTTGAGCAACTGCGAAAGTCGATTGGTTTGACTGTAACTTTTCTTAATAAAATCAAGCATTTGCTCTTTTGAAATGTCGGAATTACGCAGAATCGTTTCCAAATATCCGTGAATACTGCTTACGGGCGTTTTGAGTTCGTGATTTATGTTTTGCGTAAGTTGTCGTTTAATTCGATTTTTTTCGCTTTCGTAAATCAGAATTTCCTGTTTTTCTTTATCCAAATCAATCTTTGTCTGTTGCAGGCGCGAATAAATCTGCACGATAAAACGTGATATTTCGCCTAATTCATCATTATTGAAATTTTCGTTTTCGTCAATAATTTCGCCTCTTTCGGCACGCAGGGCAAACTGTCGAAGTTGTTTGATATTTTGTCCAAGTTGTTGAGTAAATGCATATATTATAATGCCAATGACGGTTGCAACGATAATCATAAACCATAAAAAATCCTTATCGACTTTCAACAGTTCAACAAGCGACAAATTGTATGGAATGGCAGAACGTACGATATGTCCGTTTATTCTTTTCGACGAATAAAAATAGTCGTTATTTGTTGTTTCCGAGTGTCGGCGGATTGTATAGGCTGTTCCGTTTTTCAATGCGTTTTTTATTTCGGGGCGATTTGAATGGTTGGCAAAAGAAAATTTATTTTGTTCGGTGTCGAAAACGACATTGCCAAGCGAATCAACAATTGTTACACGTAAATTTTCAAATTCCGATTTTTGTTTTTCTTCGACAAGCAAGGCTATCGAATTTTTGTCGGATACGACATTTCCAAGTTGTGTATTGAAAAGTTGCAGTTTATAATTTAACTGTTCGGCTTTGAATATCTTTTCGCGATGATATTGAAAAATAAAGAAACACACCAAAAAGAAGCAGAGCGACAAAAGCAGAAGTATCAGCAATCGTTTGTGCAACGATAATTTAGTCTTTAAACCCGTAGCCATAACCTATTCGTGTTATGATAAATTTGCCGTACTGTCCCGTTTTTTTGCGCAGGCGAGTTATATTTACATCTATGGTTCTGTCGAGTACAATCACCTGATCGTCCCATACTCGTTTTAGAATCTCTTCGCGCGAAAATATTTTTCCTATATTTTTCAGAAAAAGAGTAAGAATTTCCAATTCTTTTTTTGTCAGTTTGATGTCATTGTCATCCAGCGTGCAACACTTTTTTTCGACATCAATACAAAGCGTTTCGTAACGAATTTCTTTATCTTCGGATGTCTGATTCTGCGCTTCGGTTCGGCGCAGGACGCTTTTAACGCGAGCAACAACTTCGCGTATCGAAAACGGTTTCACGATATAATCATCAGCGCCGATATTCAAACCCGTTACCGTGTCATCTTCACTTTCTTTTGCCGTACAAAAAATTATCGGAATATTTGCCGTTTGCTCGTTGTTTTTAACAATTTGCGCCATTTTCAGACCGCTCATCGGACCCATCATTATGTCGAGAATGATTAATGAATATTTTTCAAGATTCATTTGAAATGCCTGTTCGGCGCTATATGCCACATCTACATTGTAACCTTCGATTTCGAGGTTGAATTGAAGAATTTCGCATAATGATTCTTCATCGTCAACAACAAGAATATTATTTTTTTTCATTTCGATAAAATAAAATTATTGCAAATATAAGTTGAGTTTTCAAAAATGCCGCTTATTTATCGAAGATTTAACATAAATGTAACAATATTGGCTGTTTACAATTGATGCCGCATGATGTATAAATTTGTATGTTGTCGATATTCCGGATTAAATTGTTGAACTTCGCTTCGCTTCTGGATTGCTTCATGCTTCGCAGCGAGGAATGACGCTCTCTTAATTATTAATTGTCAACTGTTTTCGCAAAATCGTAAATTATATGTAAAAAACTCACAAAATTATACCGAACGAAGTATAATAACGTAAGGGCGAAAAATCTTCGCCCTTTGTTTTTTTGTGCTGCTACGCCGAACAATGGTATTATGCTCAATAAAATTATTCATAAATAAAATGTAAACAGTTTTTAAATGTTTTGTCTTCTAAAATATTTTCTGTAATTTTGTATTGTTCTTCGGTTAATTTGGCATGATGATTTGTTTTGTTCATTTTTGTAATTATTTATTTGACAGATAACAAATATACAAAATAAATTTCAACTGATTGACGGATTTATGCGTATTAATAAATTTCAATTTAACTGTTTCTAAACACAAATAAAATGAAAAAAACAATATTTTTTTTACTTGTATCGATTATTATGATAACTGCCTGCACTTCTTCATCTCAATTGCATGACAGAGTTATAAAAACCGATGCTCCATCTCGTCATGATGGGCAAACGGATGTGCTGCAATTAAGAACAGAAGCTCTTCCTGTTGTCAGAATTGCATTCATCGGATTGGGAATGCGCGGATACGATGCTGTAAATCGTATGATAAATATTGAAGGTGTTGAAATTGTTGCTCTTTGTGATGTTCTTGAAAAGAATGTAAAAAAAGCAAACGAACAATTGGAAGCAAAAGGATTTGCAAAAGCGCTGGAATTTTTCGGCGATACTGCCGTATGGCGCAAAATAACTGCACTTCCGAATGTTGATCTTGTTTATGTTGCTACCGACTGGGTGCATCATGCCGTAATTGGAGTGCAGGCAATGAAAGATGGCAAACATGTTGCTATTGAAGTGCCGGCAGCCACGAATATGGACGAAATATGGGCGTTGATTAATACTTCGGAACAAACACGAAAACATTGCATGCAACTCGAAAATTGTGTGTACGACTTTTTTGAACTAACTACTTTGAACATGGTACAGCAAGGCTTGTTAGGCGAAATTATTCATGGAGAAGGCGCATATATTCACGGTTTGCAGCCATATTGGGATTTATATTGGAACGACTGGCGCATGAAATTCAATCAGGAACACAGAGGAGATGTTTATCCCACACACGGTTTGGGACCTGTTTGTCAGGCAATGAACATACATCGCGGCGACAAGTTAAATTACCTTGTTTCCGTTGATACAAAAGCCATCGGTAATCCTGCATTTATCAAAGAAAAAAGAGGCATCGAAGTAACCGATTTTCGCAATGGAGATCATACAACGACTCTTATCCGTACCGAAAAAGGAAAATCAATATTGATAGAACACAACGTAACATCTCCGCGTCCTTACAGTCGCATGTATCAATTGACAGGAACAAAAGGATTTGCAAATAAATATCCTGTTGCAGGTTATGCGCTTGAGTCGGATGCAATAGACGCCGAGATAGCAAACAATTACGAAAATCTTAATGCCCATCGGTTTGTTCCGAAAGATGTAAAAGACGTCCTGATGGAAAAATATAAACATCCTATAGCAAAAGATATAGAAGAAATGGCAAAAAAAGTAGGCGGACACGGAGGCATGGATTTTATTATGGATTATCGTCTGATTTACTGTCTGCAAAAAGGACTTCCCTTAGATATGGATGTGTATGATCTTGCCGAATGGTGCTGTTTGATTCCCTTAACGGAAATATCTTTGGACAATAATTCCGCTCCTGTCGAAATTCCTGATTTTACCCGCGGCGGATGGAATAAATTAAATGGTTTGGAATTTGCACAATAAGTTTAATGTTCTGCAAAAAATAAATTCAGTGCGTTTACAAAATCAGTATTAACGATTAAAATAAATTCAAAATGCTGCAACGAATAGAAGAAGATCAAAAATTGGTTAAACAGGTTTTAAATGGTAATACAAAAGCCTATGCAAAATTATTTACCAGATATAAAGACGCTATATATTTTTTGATACTTAAAATGGTTATAAATAAAAGCGATACAGAAGATTTGACATACGAAACATTTGATAAGGCGCTTAGGAATATCGAACAGTATAATTTCAAATTTGCGTTTAGCACATGGCTGTTTCGTATAGCCGAAAATACAGGCATCGATTTTTTACGTAAACGCAAAAACAATCATATTACCATCGAAACCAGTAACGATGATGATATGGAATTTGTAATTGGCGAAGATTCGATTCAGTCGTCCGTTTTGAATCCCGAAGAAGTTATGATTCGCGAACAGCAAATCATACTGATGCAGAGTTTACTCGAACAACTTAAACCGAAATACAAAAAACTTATCGAACTGCGTTATTTTAAAGATTATTCTTACGAAGAAATTGCCGCCGAATTAAATATTCCTATCGGAACTGTGAAAACCTTGCTGCATCGGGCAAAATCGGCGCTTGGAAAATTGATTGCACAATAAAAACAAAATAATGAACGAAATTTTAAAATACTTCCCGAAATTAACCGAAAATCAGATGGCACAATTATCGCAACTCGGCGATATGTACAGATTTTGGAACGCACAGATAAATGTCGTATCGCGCAAAGATATAGAAAATATTTATAAACACCACATTTTACATTCGCTTGCAATTGCAAAGATAATTTCGTTCGGCGCAAACACAAAAATTCTTGATGTCGGCACAGGCGGCGGCTTTCCGGGAATTCCGCTTGCCATAATGTTTCCCGATGCAGAGTTTACACTGGTCGATTCGGTGAATAAAAAAATGAAAGTCGTAAATGCTGTTGTCGAAAATTTGCAACTGAAAAATGTTTGTGCAATACGGATTCGCGCCGAAGAATTGAAGCAAAAATTTGATTTTGTCGTAAGCCGAGCCGTTACCGATTTGCCGACTTTTGTTTCGTGGGTATGGAATAAAATAAGTCCCAACGGCGACAACGCTTTGCCAAACGGTATTATTTATCTGAAAGGCGGCAATTTAAACGCTGAATTGAAAGCGACAAAAATCTCAAAACGGCAAATTGCCATTTACGAAATAAAAGATTTTTTTGTTGATTCTTTTTTCAAAACCAAACAAATAATTTATATTCAGAGGTGATACAATTGTATATTAAAGATTTAAGTACATGACAAAAAATTAAAGACATTATACCAAAACGGTGTCAAAACAACCTGAAATATAATCTATTTTATTGGTAATCAATTTATACAAATTGCATTTCGATGCAGTTTGTTAGCAAAAATACAATAAACCCCAACAGAATTTGAACTGTCAAGGTTTATTGTTTAAAACCATTTTTACGAAACATTCAATCACTGTTTCACTTCTTTTTTCTCATCGGCGCTGCCTGATACTTCCGTAGGATATCCCAACTTTTTGAACGATTCTCTGATTTTTTCAACATCTGTTTTTGTGTTGTCGTATTTCACGATAACCGTATTGTCTTTGATATTTACCTCTACGTCTTTTATTCCCTTTTCGAAAGGAATATTTTTTTCGATAAGTTGTTTACAATGATCATCGTTCATGTTCGATACGGCAAGTTTAACTTCCGAAATTTTACTGTTTTTTTTGTTCTGCGCGTTTGTCGCAAAAGTCAGCGTTAATAATGATAACGCAATAATTAAGATTTTTTTCATAAATTTACTCCTTAATATTAAATATCAGTGCCTTACTGTTTTTTCTCGTCTGCGCTGCCTGATACTTCCGTAGGATATCCCAACTTTTTGAACGATTCTCTGATTTTTTCAACATCAGTTTTTGTGTTGTCGTATTTCACGATAACCGTATTGTCTTTGATATTTACCTCTACGTCTTTTATTCCCTTTTCGAAAGGAATATTTTTTTCGATACGTTGCTTGCAATGATCGCCATGCATGTTCGATACGGCAAGTTTAACTTCCGAAATTTTGCTGTTTTTTTTGTCCTGCGCGTTTGTCGCAAAAGTCAGCGTTAATAATGATAACGCAATAATTAAGATTTTTTTCATAAATTGTTTATTAATTATGTAATTAAATATTTTATTTTTATTAGATGTCGCCTGTTCTGTTTAGTTTAAATCGTATTCCCAGATATATTTTACGTCCCATCAATGGAGCATAGATTACGGATGCATCAAATTTATCATCAAAAGGATTTTGAGCATTTATTATAGCCTGTTTTTGTATATAATTTCCAATATTTTCGCAACCTAAATAAATGTCGAGATTTTTATATTTCTTAGTTATCTGTGCAAAAAACAAAGGATAAGATTTTGAACGTTCTTTATTCCACGTTTGAGCGGCATAAAAAGGTAAACGGCTGCCGCCATTGAGTTGCGCTGTAAAATCAAATCGCCATTTTTCAAATTTTGTTGAATACGACAGGTTTACAAGGGCTTTAAATCTGTCAACCAAAGGTTTTTCAACCAAGCCGCGACTCATATTTACTTTTGTTTGATTGTAACGAAACGTTGCAAAAATATTGAATCGCATAAACGGATCGATGCTGAAATCTGCCTGATAACTGTTTGAATACGATTTTCCGTTAAGATTGCTTATGCGAATAAATTCATCGCTTTCTTCTACATCTACAATGGTCTGATTTTGAAAATCGGTATGAAAATAATCGAAGCTTACATATCCGCTCTGGTTTTCGCCGACTTTGAAGTTTTGAGTAAAACTTGCGCCCAAGGTCCATGCTTTTTCCATTTTTATATTTTCGTCAACTATAATTTTTCTGCCTGTTGCAAGTATTCCGATATTCGATGAAATCACGTTTGGCGAATACAGTCCGCGTCCTGCCGAAGCACGAACTGTCGAATTTTTGGCAAAATTATACCGCAGGTGCATTCGCGGAGTTACAAGCGTTTCTTTGTACATATTGTTTCTGTCAATACGCAGACCTGCAAGCAAATCGAATTTTTCGTCTGGTTTAAGCGTATATTGTGCAAATGCTCCGCTTACGGTTTCAGTTCTGTCGCCAGTCCACGAGTTTGCAAATTTGCTGTCGGCAAACAGTTCTCTGTAATTATCGTATGCAAAAGTCGCTCCTGCCGTATAGCGATGTTTTTCGGCTTTGTCGAACGCCGATTGCCACAAAATATTTGATATAAATGAATTTTGTTGAGCATTGTATATTTTTTTGCCGAAATAAGAATTTTGCCTGTGATATGCATAACTTGCGATGAGAGCCAAACTGCGAGAGCCGCTTTCGTTGAAAGGCAAACCTATTTTTGCGTAAGCATTAAAATGTTTGTTGTTGATGTTCGATATATAGGCATTTGGCATGTCGGCGTGCATTTGTCCGCTTTCGCGACTTTCTGTCAGAAAACGGTAGCCGAAATGCATAATCACCTTATCAGCCGAATATAACCAGCGATTTCCGACATTTATCTGTTTCCTTTTCGGCGAATCGATAAATCCATCATTGTTTTCGTCGTGGGCTTTTGCATCCGTAGCGCCGTGAGCAAATATTACTGTGCTTAATTTATCATTCAGTTTCAAAGCCGATGTAACGTTTGCTTCAAATCTGACATCATCATCGCCGTACAAATTTACAAACAGAGGCTCGCTGTTGTCGGGCTTGCGATGTTCAACGTTTATCTGTCCCGTTATGGCTTCGTATCCGTTCAGCACCGACGATGTTCCTTTTGACACCTGAATGCTTTCGAGCCATTGACCGGGAGTAAAACTTAATCCGTAAGTCGAAGCAATTCCGCGCAAAGTCGGAATGTTTTCATCAAGCATTTGAACATAAGTTCCCGCAAGACCGAGCATACGAATTTGACGCGCTCCTGAAACCGCATCGCTGTAACCAACCGAAACACTCGCCGAATTTTCAAAACTTTCGGCAAGATTGCAGCAAGCCAATTTTGAAAGTCCTGCCTGAGTAATAACTTCTGTCATTACAGGCGATAATTTTGAAATGTAACTGCCTTTTTGCCGTGCTACAACAGTTGATTCGTTGAGCAATTGAGTTACTTCGTACAAAACAAATTCTACTTCTTCGGCTTCGGGTACGACTGCAAGCGTGTCGCTCGTGTAACCTATAAACGAAGCTATAAGATTCGTCGTTTCATCATTATTTCTTTTGATAACGAAACGTCCATTTTCGTCGGCAGAAACTCCTGTATTTGTATTTTCCCAAACAACAGCAGCAAAACCAAGCGGATTCTTGTTTCCTTTGCCGTCGATGGTAAATATTTTTCCTGTTATGCTTTTTTGCGCCTGCGCTTTTTGACCGTACAGCGCAAAAAGCAATAATATTATAAAGATATATTTTATATTTTTCATTTTGTGTTATGATTTGTTTAAAAATTAAATTTGTTATAAAAGTAATGAATACCAAAACCATTTTACAGTTTTGGCATATAGAATATTTTAAAACAAAATCATAACCGCAGTTGTCCTGTAATATATATTAAAGGCGTTTTGTTATGTATGAGTGGCGTATAAGTTGTTGTTGAGTTCGACAGGTCGCTGCAAATCAAATTGGTTTCAGAAGAAAATATAATAGAATTTAATGCTAAAAATATCAATTCCGAAAGTCCGTTGCATTGCGAACAGTTTTGGTCGCTGCTGATTTTTTGAATGGTTTTTTCGCAGCAATCTTCATCTTCGGTTTGCGTTGCAGTATGATGGCAGCACTGATGTTCGGAATTACTGTTTTCCAGACAATAATTACATTCATCATTGACAAGCAGCGACACGTAAGCAACATTTTCGTCGTTGTCGCTGCAAACATGACGCACAAAACCCCATGATGCAAAAATATATGCAACACAAAGAACAAACGACAATATTTTATACGAAATATTTTGCATTTTTCACCACTTGTATTTTGTACAAAAGTATAAAATATTCAACAACCGACTTAATAACATTCGTTAAATTTGGTTAACAGATGGATTTTTTAGAATAAACAAAATGTGAATGGCTCATGCGAAGCCTTTTGCTACAGCAAATATTAACCATTAAATTGCCTGACTTTCATAAAATTTTCATTATTATAAAATATCATTATAACTTTGTGGCTGATAATGTAAATATTGTATGCTTATGGATTAAAAAGCGATTAAAACAGTATGCACATTATAAAAATTTATTGGAAAAAGCGTTTAACTTTTGTTCTTGCGTTTACGAAATCTGGGAATTTTACTTTTAAAAAGCAAGTAAATATCAACTAAATAAAATCTTTACGTGAAAGTTATTTATTGTTGAGTCATAACTGATTGCAATGATATATTTGTTTAAAATTAAATGTTTTTTGCAATTAAATTGTGATAAATTGTTTTTCAATGCAAATTAATTCCAATCAGGCGTATAAATTCCTGTCGGGTGCGAATGTCTTTCAGAAAAGCGCCTGTGAATGCAGATGTTGTTGTTACCGAATGTTGTTTTTGCACTCCGCGAATTTGCATACACATGTGTTGCGCTTCGATAACGACAGCAACACCAAGCGGATTAAGCGTTTCCTGAATACAGTTGCGAATTTGAACCGTTAAACGCTCCTGAACCTGCAATCGGCGGGCAAAGGCATCAACAACGCGCGGAATTTTGCTCAAGCCCGTAATATATCCATTTGGAATATAAGCCACATGCGCTTTTCCGAAAAAAGGCAAAACATGATGTTCGCACATCGAATACAGTTCAATGTCTTTGACAAGCACCATTTGTTTATACTCTTCCTTAAACTTTGCCGAATTTAAAATAGCAACAGGATCGCTTTGGTATCCTTGCGTTAAAAATTGCATGGTTTTTGCCATACGCACAGGCGTTTTAAGCAAACCTTCGCGCAAAGAATCTTCGCCCAAAATATCAATAATTGCCTTATAATGCGAGGCAAGCTGTTTTGTTTTTTCAGTATTTTCAACCGATAAATTTTCGTATTCCGATGTATTTTCAAACATGTACAATATTTTTTCTAATTTTACGCAATTATACTGATTTTTGTGGAAACAACAAAATGTTGAACTGAATATTTGAATCTGTTCTTTATAACTTTTACAAAAAATATAACATTTTTTAAAATTTTATTTGAAAATTTGATTAACTTTGCAACTGTTTTGGAGATTTTTAATGAGAATATATTTGTTATCCATATTTACTGTTGTGTTTTGTTGTTCTGTGTCGGCGCAAAATGATAATTTGCCTGAACCACAGAAAAATATATATTTGCAATTATTGAAGCAGGCAAAACTGTTGCACTGCGAATATCGTTTTGCAGATGCCATTACCGTTTGCGAAAATATAATAAATTCGCAAATTGCAGCGTCAAATATTTTAGATTCGGCGAAACTTCAGATTGTAATTTCCGAAAATTCACGCAATCTTGTAAATTATATTTTTGAGCCAAAAATCGCAGGAAAGCAGAAAGTCGGAATCAGCAATTTTATAAATGTTTACGACAGTTTGAGCAACGGACATTTTGCGCCTCATGCCAAATCGATGTTGATGGATGCCGATGAAGAAAAAAATCTGCCTTTGGTTTTTTATCCAAATCAAAACAGCAATAATGCCGATGCAATTTACTTTTCGAGTTATGGCAAAGATGGCAAAAACGGCTTGGACATTTATATTATTCATCGTATAAACGACACAATATGGAGCGAACCTGCACTGCTCGAAACTACTGTAAACACACAGTTCGACGAAATGTATCCTTATATTGCCGAAGATGGAAAAACACTTTATTTTGCATCTAACGGACATTATGGAATGGGTGGTTTTGATTTGTTTAAAAGCGCTTTTGACGAAGAAAAAGGCATTTGGAAACAAGCCGAAAATTTAGGATTTCCGTTTTCCTCTCCTTATGATGATTTTTTGTATATTCCCGATAACAATAACGATTTCGCATGTTTCAGTTCTACACGTAATTGCGATAACGAAAACGTTTATGTATATAAAACCGAAATTATTATAAATCCAACCTACAAAGCAGTTGAAAATTACGAAAAACTGCAACAGATAGCAAATCTCGATGTTGTTGTCGAAAACGATAAAGAAGAAGAAAATGAATGTGTTGAAATAAATATAGAAGGATTGGAAAATAACGAAGACTATTTACAAATGCTGAAAGCCGCCCGATATTATAATAACAGATTCAACGAAATTCAAAAATCGCTCGACAGCCTGCGTGAAAAAATATACGATGTTGAAAATGAGGAACAGCAAAATATCGAAAAACAAATATTAGACAAAGAAAACGAACTGTTTGACATGCAGTACATTGTCAGCCAGTTGTCGATATATATAAGTAAATCGGAATACGATTTTATTACAAAAGGAATACAGCCGACATTAACAGACGATTTGAAATCAACGGTAAACATTGAATATCCCGTAACAAACGAACCAGAAACCAATATGGAAACTTTCGGTGAAAAAATGTACAACAACATAAGATTAACGCCTTGCATCGAAATTGCAACTTCGCAACCAACTGAACAAGACATGTTTAATTTCACCGTCAACGAAAAGATTATTATGGTGCATGATTATGTATTACCCGACAATTTGATTTACAGAATACAAATTATTTCTATGGCGGATGATAGAAAAATCGAATCGGATTTTTTCAAAAATTGCAGTCCTGTAACTACGGATTTATATAAAAACAATCGCCGATACTATATAGGATTATTCAGAAAATATGTAGATGCCGAAACAGCGATGAAACAGTTAAAAACATTAGGATTTAAAGACATTTTTATTTCGGCATGGAACGATAGAGAAACAATAACCTTGCGCGAAGCAAAAAATATGGAATCAAAACAAAAATTGCCGACAAACAAAGCAAATTCACACACAGAAGTTAATAAAATTTACAGAGTAACAGTTGGTCCTGTCGGTGTCGAAAAACCTGTTATACAACTAATTAATGAATATGCAAGTGGAAAAGATGTTTCAAAAATAATTAATTCTGACAATAAAATAGTTTATAATATCGGAAATTTTACTACCTTTGAGCAGGCTATATATTTGCGAGAGAAACTTATTGCCAACGAAATAACAGAAGTAAATATTAATGAAGTAACAACAAAATAATCAGACAAATAAAATGACAACAGTTATAGTACTCATAGTTTTGGGCGTTTTGCTTTTAGTTGCGGAAATTGTTGTATTGCCCGGAATTGGTTTTGCAGGAATTGCAGGAGGCGCTTCTATTATTATAGGAATTATTCTTGCATACAACATTAGCGCAATGGCAGGACATATCACCGTTCTTGCGGCGATAATTCTCTGCGTTATTGCAATGTATTTTTCGCTTCGGGCAAAAACGTGGCAGCGATTGTCGTTGAGCAAAAGCATTGACAGCGCGGTAGATGTTTCGCCATCGCAAAAAAACATACAGATAGGAGACGAAGGCATTGCCATTACACGCTTATCGCCTATGGGAAAAGTACGTATAAAAAACGTTGACGTGGAAGCGCGAAGCATATTAGAATTTATCGAACACGATGCAAAAATTGTCGTATTAAAATTTGAAGATTCTAAAGTTATAGTTAAGAAAATTGAAGATTAAACATATTAAATTAAACAAAAAAATTAAAAATTATTAAATTATGGATGCAAGTTTACAATTTACATTAATTTGGGTTGGTGTTGCGATTGTCGGAATATGGATAATTGCATATTTTGTACCAATCGGACTGTGGTTTCAAGCAATGCTTTCGGGCGTACGGGTTTCATTAATACAACTTGTATTGATGCGCTGGCGTAAAGTTTCGCCGCAAACAATTGTTCGTTCGATGATTACGGGAACAAAAGCAGGACTTAAACTCGATGCAAATCTGCTCGAGGCTCATTATCTTGCCAAAGGAGACGTTCCCAAAGTTGTCAATGCTCTTATTTCTGCCGACAAGGCAAATATTTCTTTGGATTTCAGAATGGCTGCCGCTATTGACTTGGCAGGACGCGATGTTTTCGAAGCAGTGCAAATGTCGGTAAATCCGAAAGTTATCAACACACCGCCTGTTACAGCGATGGCAAAAGATGGGATTCAACTTATTACCAAAGCACGAGTAACCGTTCGCGCAAACATTAAGCAATTGGTCGGCGGCGCAGGCGAAGATACGGTTTTGGCTCGCGTTGGCGAAGGAATAGTATCATCAATAGGCTCGTCGTTATCGCACAAAGCAGTGCTGGAAAATCCCGATTCTATTTCAAAAGTCGTTCTTGCCAAAGGCTTGGATGCAGGAACAGCATTTGAAATATTATCTATCGACATTGCCGATATTGATATAGGACGTAATATTGGTGCAGTTTTGCAAATGGATCAAGCCAATGCCGACAAAAATATTGCACAGGCAAAAGCCGAAGAAAAACGCGCAATGGCTGTAGCCATCGAACAGGAAATGAAAGCAAAAGCGCAGGAAGCGCGTGCAAAAGTTATTGAAGCCGAAGCGCAAATACCATTGGCAATGGCTGAAGCATTCAGAAACGGAAACCTCGGAATTATGGATTATTACAAAATGAAAAATATCCAAGCCGATACCGAAATGCGCGATAATATTGCAAAAACAAAAACAAAATAATTAACAATTACTGATAAAATTGATAATTATTAAAAAACTTTTGTATCTTTGTCGCCCAAAATTGAATTAATCTTGGTATTACAAAGGTGAGGTGGGTGAGTGGCTGAAACCAACAGTTTGCTAAACTGTCGTACTCGAAAGGGTACCGGGGGTTCGAATCCCCCCCTCACCGCAAACAAGCGAGAAATACAAAATACTTCTCGCTTGTTTGTTTTAAATCTATTTTTTCAATTATTTTATTTATTGCTTTTCGATTAGCAGTTATAAGATTAGTCGCTCCTACAAAAGTAAAGTTTTAAGACAAAAAATTAATAAGCAGTATCTTATAAAATTTTTGCTAATCTCTTTTTGTTTTTTATTTGTTCTTCAACTCAACAAATTATTAACAATGAATGTTCATTGGGAAAAAAAGTTTTTGTAATGCTCGTAGCGTATGAGAATTTCGCGTACAAACAAAATCGTTTCTTTGCTCAAGAAATGGACTTGCGGCGTTGTTGAATTTTTGTTGCGTTTTTTTCTGTCGTTTGTATTTTCTACTTCATTCCAAATGCTCGGATTGCGTCCTTCCCGTTCCGTATGTTTTCTGAAAATGTCAATTTTACCATGTCCTGAATTATAGGCTGCAAGCACAAATTTTATGCGTTCTGCGTCATTTATAGTCGAATCTTCGGCAAAATAATTATCAAGAAACCTTATCAGTTTGATGCCTGCCGCAATATTTTTTTCATTGCTGTCGATGCTGTCGAATCCAAGGAACTCAGCCGTTTGCTGACGAATTTGCATCAGTCCCATTGCATCTTTATGTGATTTTACATCAGGCATGAATTGCGATTCCTGACAGATAAGCGAAGCAACCAGACGCCAGTCCCAGCCGATTGTGGCGCTGTGTTTTTTTATCAAATCATCGTATTCCGAAATGGATGTTTGACGATTGTTCGACTTTTGTGCAAGTTTATATTTTGCCGACAGCAGTTTATAATTTTTCGTTTCGACATATCGGTTTATCCATAAATTTAAATTTCGTGCAAGTCCTGTATTTTTGCTGTTGACAAGCCAAAATGCCTGCGAAAAATCTTTATCTATACGAACAGAATTTATATTTTTAAGGCTCGAAACGCTATCTGTCTTTGTGTCGCACACAATAATATCGACATCGTTTGAAAAAAGCAAATTCAATCGCCTGTCAATATCTTCTTCCAGAATAAAAACAGGATGACGCTCTATTGTATTGCAATATTTGTTTATCAATTCGAACTGATAGCCCGACACATTTCCGTTTTTCAAAAAATATGCATTATCATTTATTCCCAACGCAACGACAAGGCTATTGTCTTTTACAAAATAAAACACAGCCTGATTGTCGGCAATTCGTTTCGGATACAGCAATAAGAAACAAACAACAACCAGCAGGATTGCAATTTTGTGCCGCCGAACAAGACGAGCCATACAGGTTTTATCAGGTTTCAAAATATAATTGTTTAATTGAAAAAATGCCAAGTCAAGCCAAGCCGAAGCAACATTGTATTGTTGCGCGGATAGTGCAGCGCCGAAAAATATTCGGAACCGAACGAGTTTTTAATAACATTCGCCATTTTAACGAAAATGACGGTGCGTTTCCATTTTAAATTTACAAATGCTTCGAGGTAAGGAAAATTCCCTATTTTTTTCTCTTCCTGCACATGAAAATCGCCCAAGGCAGGATTGTATGCATAAGCGTAATAACGCGTGTTATAACGAACGTCTAATCCTATTTGCGCTGTAAGCACCGATTTCACAAGCGCCGCCTGCAAATACCATGCTGCATGTACGCTTATTCTGGGCAAGGGAAGAACTTTTTCATTGCCCGAAATTTGCATCAATATTTCGTTATCGAAACGGAACAGTCCAAGTTTGAAATTTTTTCTGACAAAAAATGATGTAACACTCAAATTTCCGTTGTGCTGCTGCGGTAATGCCGAAGTGTCGTTGTAAATATAGTTCTGTATCAATGCCTGCTTTATTCCCAATTCCATATCCCAGTCGGGAATCGAAACGCTGCCTTCGATTTGCGTGCGGGTTGTCGTTTCAAAATCGTTATTCCATATAAGATGATTAGAATAATAGTTTTTTTCAAAAAAATTAGGCTCATAATATTGAAACAAAAATCTGCCTTTAAAATGTATTCCATTTGTTACAGGATACAGCGATACGCGAATATTTCCATCTACGGTAAAATTTGTTTTTCCCGTAATGAAATATCTTGTATATCCGTTCCATTCAAAGTATTTACTGAATTTTCCTGCGGCATTTGCATAAAAATACAAATCATTTTCCGAAGATGTATTTACATTTGTAAGATATTGACCGGGGTTGAATACGTAATATTTTTGATTGCGGTAGCCAAGTCCTCCGGCGATTGTAGAAATTATTGCATCCGAAGCCCATGGCTGAAGTTTCGCAAACACTTTAGCATCAAAAAACGAAGTTCGAGATAAATCGCGCGAACGAGAAATATTATAATACCAGTTTTGATAATAATTTTCATTTTCTCCATTTACATCCGCATATATGCGTTTGAAAGTTGTGTATTCGAGCGAATTACCCAAATATATTAATGTTCCTTCGCCAATTTTTGTTTCGGTTTTGTTTTTTCTGAAAAAATCAAGAGGAACGCCAAGCGAATGTGTCAAAAAAAGCGTTTGTTTCCGCAGTATATTACGGGCATTGCTGATGTTTACATCAATATTTTCGGACGAAATAACAGTATCGGTAATATCGGAATCGTTTATTATTCCGCCGTTTTCTCTGTTCGAAATATTGTTGAAAGTGTAGGCGGCATGAGCGACATAACGTTTTCCCGTATAATCGGCAAACAACGAAAATGCTTTGTTGTCTGTCGCTTCGTTTATGTATTGTCCTTTTGTTCCATAGCGTTGATAAAGCAAGCCGATATTCAGTTCGGGCTTGATATTTTGCGTATGCAACACTCGAATGTTCGATTCTTCGGTAAGTTTGCTTCCAGCCGTCTGATACGACAAAACAGTAAATGGACGCTTGGTATTGTAAAATGGAGTATTGTCGGGATTGAAAGCATAAACATCGTAAGGCTCGAAAAACTTGAAATATTCATTGTTTTTGCGTTGAAAAAAGTCATGAGAAACGGCTGCGCTTCCTGCTGCGCCAAGGAAAGATGCTCCTGTCGAAGTTTTTAAAAACGGATATTCTATTCTAACGGCATCAGGAAAAGTATCGTTGATTGGAATACGTTCTACTGTATTAAAATACGGATTGTGCTTCCACGAAAAGACAAGGGTACTTTTGTGCCATTCGCCAAAAATATACGTAAGCAAAGTATCGGTTTTTGTTTTTTCCTGTTTATTTGTCTGGCTTCCCAAAACATCCAACGAATCGGTTTGGCAAAAAATTTCGCATCCTTCGATTATCATTAATATCGACAACAAAATATATCTCAAAAAGTATCGTTTCATTTGGCAAAAATAATGAAATTTATTGTTTTGAGTACAAATATCGCCAATATTTTAAAGTATTTTCAGTATTAATTGCTTATTGGTTGATTTGTTTGTTTGCGGTGTAATGGAAAAAAGTTACACAGAGAGAAAATAGCGCATCATTGCGAGAAGCGCAGCGACAGGGCAAACCGAAAAAGTAAAACTTTTATACGTTATTTATTTTTCATCCCTTAATCAAATTTATTCAATATTTTTGTTTGCAATTTAAATTTTTTCTATAATTTTGTAATGAATTAGATAAAGAGAAATTTATGATATAAAGACGAAAAAACGCGCGTAATGTGCATAACAAAAGACATATAGATTAGCGTTTTGCTATAATTCTTGCTTTTAGAAACTTGAGAAATTTCAAAAAAAGAACTTACAAGAATAATAAGTAGTGAACGTTCGCAGTAATGCGGACTTACTATTTGTAACTTCGGGTAATTCTCAAGACCTCTAAAAGCGGATGTAAGTCCGCTTTTTTATTTGTATAAGATTGAAAATTAATTTAATAAAAATAAAAGTTTAACTTAAAAGTTGCGCCCGACACGAATAAGGGATAAAAAAATGAAAAAACAAATTAAATTTATGAAACAGTTTGGTAATTTGCAAGATAGCAAGCAAAAAAATCGAGTATTTAATACAATCATAGTAATTTTCTTTTGTGTGGTTTTATATAGTTGTGCTGTTGGTTCATCAATTATTACAGGAAATGTAAGACCGGCTATTAGTGAAAATGAAGTGAAAATTTATATTGAATCTCCAACGAAATATGAAACGATTGGAATTGTTGAGGCTTCATGTGATGTTGGGTTTTCTAATCAAGCGACACAGGATAGAGTAATTAAGAAACTAAAATCACAAGCCGCTAAAATAGGATCTAATGGACTACTTTTGACTAACACAGGAAGCCAATCAAGTGGAATGACAGGGTTTTATGTTAATGGTGTTTTTTTTAGTACCGCAAGTAGAAAAATAACAGCTCAAGGAAAAGCAATATTTGTAATTCAAGAGTAATACCAAAAATGTCATCAAAACAACCTGAAATGTCAATCTATTTTGTTGATAATCAGTTTACACAAGTTGCATTTTGATAGCATTTTGGTATAAGATTTGTCAGGCAGATTGTAACAAAGACATGAATTATCACAAGAATATTCCCTCCAAATAATGCCACCATACGGAAAAAAGGAACGAAGAAAAATTTATACAAACATTGAATTTATTACAACCTGCCTGTCAGGTTCTTTTGCGCTCGCAGTGACGAAATGCTGTTTATTAATTTTTTTGTCTTAAAATTTTATTTTTTACGGAGCAACTAAAAATAAAACAAGTTGCAAAATTTGCAACCTGTTATAAAAATATTATTGTAAAATCAAATCACAGAACCGAACTGCTGCAAAAACCGTATGTCGTTTTCGAAATAAAGGCGTAAATCGCGTATTTGCCATTTGAGCATTGCCAGACGTTCGACGCCCATTCCAAAAGCAAAACCTGTGTATTTTCGGGAATCGATTTTGCAACTTTCAAGAACGTTGGGATCGACCATTCCGCATCCCATTATTTCGAGCCAGCCCGTGCCTTTGCAGATATTACAGCCTTTTCCTCCGCAAATTTTACACGAAACATCCATTTCTGCCGATGGTTCGGTAAACGGAAAATATGAAGGTCGAAGCCGTATTTGAGTATCTTTTCCGAACATTTCCTGCGCAAAATACAGTAATGTTTGTTTGAGATCGGCAAACGACACGTTTTCGTCTATATACAAACCTTCTATCTGATGAAAAATACAATGTGCGCGAGCCGAAATTGCTTCGTTGCGAAAAACGCGCCCGGGACAAATAATGCGAATTGGAGGTTTGCTTTGTTCCATTGCCCTCACCTGCATCGAACTTGTATGCGTACGCAACAGTATATCAGGATTTTTTTTAATAAAAAATGTGTCTTGCATATCGCGTGCGGGATGTTCGGGAGGAAAATTCAATGCGCTGAAAACGTGCCAGTCATCTTCTATTTCCGGACCTTCGGCAATTGTATAGCCAAGACGCTTGAAAATATCAACAATTTTGTTTTTCATAATTGATATGGGATGCCGTGACCCGACAGGCTCGCTGTTTGCGGGCATTGTCATATCAAAATCGGCGGCTGTTTTTTCCTGTAATTTTGCGAATATTTCCTTAAAAGAATTTATTTTTTCAAGCGTTTTTGTTTTAAGTTCGTTCAAGTCTTTTCCCAACTCGCGTTTTTGTTCGGATGTAAATGTTTTGAAATTCTCAAAAAGTTGTGTTATTTCTCCCTTTTTGCCGAGCATTTTTATACGAAATTCTTCGACTTGCTCAAGCCTTTCGGAAGTAAATTTTTCTACATGTTCGAGTAATTCTGTTATTTTGCTTTTCATGCTTATAAAATCTACTCTACACGTACAATTTTTTCAATTTTAATATCAACAACAGGTCTGTCGCCCTGTCCTGTTTGTACGTTTGCGATTTTATCAATAACATCAAGCCCTTTTACAGTTTCGCCGAAAACTGTATATGCACCGTCTAAAAATGACGTTCCATCTTGATTGTGAACAATGTAAAACTGCGACCCCGATGATTTTTTTTCGGGATTGACTTGGTCGCCTTGACGAGCAGCAGCAACTGCGCCTTTTTTGTGTTTGAATTGAGGAAGAAATTCCGCATCAATTGTATAATCTGGACCTCCCATGCCCAAACGCGCTCCGGGTTGTGCATTTTTAGAATCTGGATCGCCTGTTTGAATCATAAAATCTTTGATTACGCGATGAAAAAGCACTCCATCGTAGTATCCCGATGTAGCAAGTTTTACAAAATTGTCGCGATGTTTCGGCGTTTCTTTGTAAAGTTTAACGCGTATTGTGCCAAGTGATGTTACAATGTCGAAAACATCTTCGTTTGACGTTTTGGCTTTTACTGCCGTTTGTGGTTCTTCTTTTTTTACTTCTTCTTTCATTGTTTGTTCTTCTTTTTGAGCAGTATCTGCCGTTGTTTCTGTTACAGATTGTACTTCTTCGTTAGTAATTTTTGTTTCTGTCTCTTGACTTTGCTGTTCGGTTTTCTTACCGCTGTTGCATGCGCAAACAGTTACAGCAATAATTGCAATTGATAATAATTTTAATTTCATATCGTATTTTTTAAAATTTAAGTCTTTTTTCAGATGCAAAGATAATTATAAGAATTGAAAAAGAAAAAATTATCATAAAAGATTTGCTTATTTGTTGATTTGCTGAGTTGTTTGTAACTCTTAATTAGTAATTGTTAATGATGAAATACGGAAATATTTATTCAAATCTTATTGTTTTTTCGGGGCTGATTTTCGTTATTATTTGAGACGGAATTATCAATACAAGCGCAATAACCAACACAGCCGACACGTTAAGTAACAGCAAATGAACAATATTTAAATTTATGGGAACGGTCGCTACAAAATAACTTGCCGCATCAAGTTTGATTATTCCGAAATGCTGTTGCAACAAACAGCAGGCAATCCCAATCGCATTGCCGATTATTAAACCTTTGACAACAATAAACGCCGTGCGATACAAAAACAGATTGCAAATGTTGACACTTTGCATTCCTAACGATTTCAAAATTCCTATCATCGCTGTACGTTCAAGAAGCATTATAAGCAAACCCGAAACCATATTGAATCCGGCAACGGCTATTGTAAGCAAAAGAATTATAATAACGTTTGTATCGAGCAAATCGAGCCATGCAAACAAATGCGGATACAATTGAATAACATCGTTGACGGCAAGCCGCGAGCCATCTTCGGCTGTGCGGAAAGTAACCAGATTGCTGATTTCGGCGTTCAATTTTTCAATGTTTTTGATATTGTCAACTGTTATTTCCAAACCCGAAACTTGATTTTTCGTCCAACCGTAAATTTTTTGCAAATGTTTGATGTCGCACAGCACAAGCGACTTGTCTATTTCGTCGAGCTGTGTCGAATAAATTCCGCAAATCGAAAAGCGCCGTACACGCAACGGCTCCTGAACAAAATAAGCATCGAACTTGTCGCCGAGTTTCAGCCGCAACAGTTGCGCAAGTTTTTTTGAAATCAAAACATCATTGGAAGTTACCGTATCGCTGACCGTAAAAATTTGTCCTTCAATAAGACATTTTTCAAAAAACGTTTTATCAAAATCGTAATCAACGCCTTTGAACATTACGCCCTGATTGTCCTGTTCCGTTCTTATTATTCCGCCTTTTGTTACGAATTTTTGAATATGTTTCACGCCTTCGATTTCGTTCAGTTCATCAAAAAGTTCTTTGGTTTCGGCTATGGGATTTGTTTCAAAAGAATAGTTTGAATCGAGATTGGTTATTTGAATATGCGAACTTCCGCCGACAAGTTTGTCGGAAATGTTTTTTTTGAAACCGGTAACAATGGCAACAGTAAGAATCATTACCGCCATGCCGAGCGCAACGCTGATAATGGCAACAATCGACATTAACCGCGACAGCCGATTTCCACTTTCTTTGCTCGATGCAAGTCTTTTCGCTATAAAATATTCTACGTTCATGTATTTTTCAGTATTTTGTTATTATATAAGAAAAACAAAATCATTGCTGCTTAAAATTATCTGCAAAGTAAGCAAAAAAGAATAAAGGCAGCAAAGAAAATTTAATCTGATCTGTATTTTTTCGCAAAATTTGCATTATTGTGAAATAATATATCATAGCTTTGTAAGTGAAAATCGAAAAGAATAGAAATTATTTAATTTATACTAAACCGCAAGCAAAATGATTAAAATAAAATTGACAATTCAAATAACATTGAGTATGTATTAAAAAACTGTTGTTCATCAGCAATCAATAATCGTTACGTCATGTGGTGATTCTGGTTATTTTATATAAAGAAAGCATCTGTTGAGGTTAAATTTCATTAAACATTCAAAACAAAATAAAAAATCACTAACCATAATGATAATAAAAAACTTACATTTGCAGTCTTAATTAAAAAATATAGACTTGATTATATCATAAAATAAAAATACGATGATTATTACAATGATTATTTTGTTTGCTGTGGGCTATGCCGCTATTGCTCTCGAACACTTATTGAAAATCAACAAGGCAGCATTTGCTTTACTTTTGAGCGTTGCTTTATGGAGTATATACATATTAAATGCATCGTCAATTTTGGCAGACAGCGCAGATTTTATGGTTTTTGCCGAAAACGCAGCCAAAGAACATCTTTCGCTGTTCGAGAAGATAATTTCGTTTGTAAACGAAAAGCAAATAATAGAACATATAGGCGATATTGCCGAAATACTGTTTTTCCTGATAGGCGCAATGACAATAGTCGAACTTGTAGATGTTCATGGTGGATTTTCGCTTATCACCGATTTAATATCAACTCGAAACAAGAAAAAACTATTATGGCTGCTGGCGCTGATTACGTTTTTCATGTCGGCTGTATTGGATAACATGACTACGGCTATAGTGATGATAATGCTGCTTCGCAAATTCATAAACAATGCCAAAGAACGGTGGATTTTTGCAGGTATCATTATTATTGCGGCAAACAGCGGAGGAGCGTTTTCGCCCATAGGCGACATCACCACAATCATGCTTTGGATAAAAGGAAATATAACTACGGGAGGAATATTGCCGAGTTTGATAATACCATCGCTGCTGTCGGTTATAGTTCCCGTTATTATTGTCGGCAGGATGCTCAAAGGCGATTTTACGCGACCAATCACAACATTAGAATCAAAAGATACAAACCATCTCGAAACCGCCAAATATTTAAACCGAATCGAAAAAAGAACAATCTTCATGCTTGGACTGGGAAGTCTTGTCTTTGTTCCGATATTTCGGGCTATCACGAATCTTCCTCCGTTTATGGGCGTTTTGTTCGGATTGAGCGTATTGTGGATTTATACCGAAATTCTATATCAGCGAAAACAAAATATTCCGGAACACGACAAGGCAAGAATTACAATAATTTTGGGACGTATTGATATTTCTACCATTTTGTTTTTCTTGGGAATATTAATGTCGGTGGCAGCGTTGCAATGTGCGGGAATATTGCAGGATTTTTCTACACTGCTTAAAGAACAAATAGGTAATGTGTATATTATAAATATGCTAATAGGAGTACTTTCATCTGTCGTTGATAACGTTCCGCTTGTGGCAGGTGCAATGGGAATGTATCCTTTGGCAAACGAGGCTATTATCAGCGCGGCGGCAGATCCTGTTTATATGGCAAATTTCGTTCAGGATGGTTCGTTTTGGCTGTTTCTTGCATATTGCGCAGGCGCAGGCGGAAGTATCCTGATTATAGGCTCGGCGGCAGGAGTTGTTACTATGGGATTGGAAAAAATAAACTTTATATGGTATTTCAAGAATATGACATTGCTCGTTTTGTTGGGATATATTGCAGGAGCAGTATTTTTTATAATTCAGGAATTATGGCTCTTTCCTCTTTTGATATAGAGAAATGATTTTAAAACAATCAGCGCCAAAATAAACATTCGGCGCTGCTGTTTGCATCAATTTTGATGATTTGGACTATCTGATTGCATGTTAATCTATTCCAACTCTATCATAACAAAATCTTTTGGCACTGTATCGTTTTGCTTTACATTTACCGATTTTACTTTACCATCTATTGTTGCAATTATGCGATTGTGCATCTTCATTGCATCGAATATTATCAGAACATCGCCTTTTTTAACAATATCGCCTGTTTTTGTTTTTACATCTACGACTGTTCCGGGTAGAAACGACTTTATATATTTCGGATTTTTAATCATTATTCAATTTTTTATTAGATTCAATTTGTTAAAACGGCGGATTTCCATGTTTTTTATAGGGACGTTCCACTTTTTTGTTTTTGCAAACGCTCAAAGCATGTATCAGATATTTTCGCGTTTCGCACGGTTCTATCACAGCATCAACAAATCCTTTGCCTGCTGCTACGTATGGATTTGCAAATTTGTCTTTATACTCCTGAATTTTTTGAGTACGCGCTTCCGCAGGATTTTCGGCTTCGGCAATATCTTTGCGGAAAATAACATTTGCAGCGCCTTCGGCTCCCATAACTGCAATTTCGGCGAGAGTCCATGCAAAAACAAAATCTGCCTGTAAATGGCGCGAGTTCATTGCAATGTAACCGCCGCCGTAGGCTTTGCGCAAAATTACAGTAATGCGCGGAACGGTTGCCTCGCTGTATGCGTACAAAATTTTTGCTCCATGACGAATGACGCCCATGTGTTCCTGATCAACTCCCGGAAGGTAGCCCGGAAGATCTTCGAATGTAACAAGCGGAATGTTGAACGAATCGCAAAAACGTATAAAACGAGCCGCCTTGTCTGCCGAATCGCAATCGAGAACGCCTGCAAGCGAATCGGGCTGATTGGCAATAAATCCGACTGTCGCACCGTTTATTCGTCCGTAACCGATTACAATGTTGGGCGCAAATAATGCCTGTACTTCAAAAAAATCGCTTCCATCCGTAACTGATTTTATAACATTCCGTACATCGTAAGGAATTTTGGGATCGTCGGGAACTGCTGTTTCAATTTTTATCTCGTCCAAAGGTTCTTTTGCCAATGCGTTGAATAGCGATTCTTTATTGTTGTTCTGCGGAATATAATCCAAAAGTGTGCGTATCTGGTTGAAACACTCTTCTTCGCTCGATGCGCAAAAGTGAGCATTTCCTGTAATTTCGCTGTGTACTCGCGCTCCGCCTAAATCTTCCTGCGAAATTTCTTCACCCAAAACCGTTTTGATTACATCTGGTCCTGTAATAAACATTTTTGAAATTCCTTCAACAACAAACACAAAATCGGTAAGCGCAGGCGAATAAACCGCTCCTCCGGCGCAAGGTCCGAGAATTACCGAAAGTTGAGGAATCACTCCGCTCGAAATAGTGTTGCGGTAAAAAATTTCTCCATATCCAGCCAAAGCGCCAACGCCTTCCTGAATACGCGCTCCGCCCGAATCGTTAATGCCAATAAGCGGAATACGGTTGTTGAGCGCTATATCCATTATTTTAGTAATCTTTTTTGCATGCATAAAGCCGAGCGAGCCTCCGGCAACAGTAAAATCCTGAGCAAAAACGGCAACCTGTTTGCCGTTGATTTTTCCTGTTCCTGTAACAACGCCATCGGCAGGCAATTCTTTGCCAAGCAAGCCAAATTCGCGAGCTTCGTGCTGTATAAACATGTCATATTCAAGGAACGAATCCTTGTCAAGCAATGCATCTATACGCTCGCGTGCTGTTTTTTTCCCCATTTCCTTTTGTTTGGCGATAGATTTCTCGCCTCCGCCAAGCATTATTTTTGCTTTGCGATTTTTTAATTCTTCAATTTTTTGTTTTAATATCGACATAAATTCATTTAATAATTAATACTAATATCATTCTAAAAAGAGCGCAAAGATAAGCAAAATAAATTACTCGGTTTTTTGCGATGACGTTTGTGCTGACAGTAAGATATTTAAATATAACAGTCGTTAGTCAATAAGTAGTTGAACAGAATTAGTTCAACATATCTAATTTGTATATTGCTCATTTTTAGTTTTTTATAAACACGCATATTGACAACTAATTATGAACACTTACTTAGTAAATTAACTTACAACTAACTACTATTCCTGATTGACTTGTCCAAACTCTGTTTCGTTGCGCTTGCCGTTAACAATGGCAACTACAATCATTTGAAATACGCCTTTTTTATTGAATTAAATTTGCTGTCTTATTTTAAAATTAGTACATTTGTATTTTATACAATTTTATATTAAAAATTAAATATATATGAAAGGAATTGTTTTAGCAGGAGGTTCAGGTACACGCTTGTATCCAATTACAAAAGGCGTATCAAAGCAACTGCTGCCAATATACGACAAACCAATGATTTACTATCCGATTTCGGTTTTGATGCTGGCAGGAATACGCGAAATATTAATAATATCAACGCCACAGGATTTGCCCGGTTTCAAACGTTTGCTTGGCGATGGATCTGACTGTGGCGTTATATTCGAATATGCGGAACAACCTTCGCCCGATGGCTTGGCGCAGGCATTCATTATCGGCGAAAATTTTATCGGCAACGATTCGGCTTGTCTGGTTTTAGGCGATAATATTTTTCAGGGTGCAGGATTTTCTGCAATGCTGAAAGATGCTGTGCGTACGGCAGAACAAGAAGCAAAGTCAACGATTTTCGGTTATTACGTTGACGATCCCGAACGCTACGGAGTTGTCGAATTTGATGAAAACGAAAACGTAATCAGCATCGAAGAAAAACCACAAAATCCCAAATCAAATTATGCCGTTGTGGGATTATATTTTTATCCGAATAAGGTTGTCGAAATTGCAAAAAATGTGAAACCATCGGCACGCGGCGAGTTGGAAATTACAACTGTCAATCAGGAATTTCTGAAAAATCAGGAATTAAAAGTTCAACTGTTAGGACGCGGATTTGCATGGCTGGATACAGGTACGCACGATTCGCTTGCCGAAGCATCTATTTTTGTCGAAGTTCTTGAAAAACGTCAAGGATGTAAAATTGCATGTCTCGAAGAAATTGCCTGTAACAACGGATGGATTACAAAAGAAAAACTGATTGAAAATGCGCAGCCAATGATTAAAAATCAATACGGACAATATTTGTTGAAAATTGTGAATGAGACAAAATTTACAAAATAATGGAAATAATAAAGACAAACATTGAAGATGTTTTAATCATAAAACCTGAAATATTGATGGATTCTCGCGGATATTTTTTTGAATCATTCGTGCAAAGGGATTTTGAGCAGAAGGTTTGTAAAACTGTATTTGTACAAGAAAACGAATCAAAGTCATCGTATGGCGTTTTGCGAGGTTTGCATTATCAGTTGCCGCCTTTCGCTCAAGCCAAACTTGTGCGAGTTATCAAAGGTAGAGTTTTGGATGTTGCCGTTGATATTCGGAAAAATTCACCTGCATTTGGAAAATATGCAGCAGTGGAACTTACCGCCGAAAATCATTTGCAATTATTTATTCCACGCGGTTTTGCCCACGGTTTTGCGGTATTGAGCGCCGAAGCCATATTTCAGTATAAATGCGATAATTATTATTCGCCGCAAAACGAAGGCGCAATAATCTGGAACGATGAAACAATCAATATTGACTGGAAAATTCTCGAACATGATATTATTCTTTCCGAAAAAGACAAAAAACATCCAGCGCTTGCAAATGCAAAAATATTATAAATGTTGATTTTTCTTAGCAAATTATAGTAATCATTACAGGCGAAAAACAGTATGCAATAATTAATTACTTCAATATTTTCCTCAAAAATTCGGCGGTATAACTGTTATTGCATTTTGCAACTTCTTCGGGAGCGCCGTAGCATAATACTTCTCCGCCTCGCTCGCCTCCATCTTTTCCCAAATCAATTATGTAATCGGCAACTTTAATGACTTCCATGTTATGTTCAATCACAACTACAGTATTACCTTTGTCAACAAGTCGGTTGAGAACGCCAAGCAATATCCGCACATCTTCAAAATGCAAGCCTGTTGTAGGTTCATCGAGAATGTAAAATGTTTTTCCCGTGTCGTTTTTCGAAAGTTCGGCAGCCAGTTTCACACGTTGACTTTCGCCTCCCGAAAGCGTTGTCGCAGGCTGTCCGAGCGTGAGATATCCAAGCCCTACATCTTTCAATACTTTCAATCGCCGATAAATATTAGGAAGTTTTTCAAAAAAATCGCAGGCTTCGTCGATAGTCATGTTCAGAATTTCGCCAATGTTTTTCGATTTATAACAAATTTCAAGTGTTTCGCGATTGTATCGTTTTCCATTGCAGGTCTTGCATTTCACATAAACATCAGGCAAAAAATTCATTTCTATCGTTTGCAAGCCGGCGCCTTTGCAGTCTTCGCAGCGTCCGCCTTTTACGTTAAACGAAAATCGTCCTGATTTGTATCCACGAATTTTGGCTTCGGGTATCTGTTCAAAAAGTTTGCGGATTTCGTCAAACAATTTCGTGTATGTTGCAGGATTTGAACGCGGACTGCGTCCTATAGGCGACTGATCGATCTGTATAACTTTGTCAATGTGTTCAATTCCTTTGATAGAGTCGAAAGGTAAGGGATCTTGCAGCGAACGATAAAATTTTTGACTTAAAATCGGCTGTAACGTTTCGTTTATCAATGTTGATTTTCCGCTGCCCGAAACGCCTGTAACACAAATAAATT
Source organism: Prevotellaceae bacterium (assembly GCA_031269545.1). Classification (GTDB taxonomy): domain Bacteria; phylum Bacteroidota; class Bacteroidia; order Bacteroidales; family UBA932; genus JAIRKV01. The sequence goes on along the minus strand of JAISYZ010000027.1, from coordinate 4,523 downwards.
TTTCGAGAGGAAAAGACACGTCAATATTTTTCAGATTATTGCCTTTTGCGCCACGCAATACAAGTGTTTTTCCCGAACCTTTGCGCCGTTTTTCGGGAATTTTAATTTCCATTTGTTTCGAAAGATATTTTGCTGTCAGCGAGTCAATATTTTTTTCGGCAAGTTGCTTCGGCATTCCTTCAAAAAGAATTTCGCCTCCGTGTATTCCTGCGCGAGGACCAACATCTACAACATAATCGGCAGAGCGAATTGTTTCTTCATCATGTTCGACAACAATTATCGAATTTCCTTCATCTCTAAGCAGTTTAAGCGAATTTATCAATTTTGTATTATCGCGCTGATGCAGTCCAATGCTTGGCTCGTCTAAAATATACAATACATTTACAAGTTTGGAACCTATCTGTGTCGCCAGCCTTATTCTTTGGCTTTCGCCGCCCGAAAGTGTATGTGTGGCGCGATTCAGCGATAAATAATCCAAACCTACATCAATCAAAAACGAAAGCCGCGAGCGTATTTCTTTCATTATTTCACGCGCAATGTGCTGTTGTCGTGTCGTCAATTGTGCCTCGATGTTTTGCGACCATTCATAAAGCGTTTTTATATCCATTTCTGATAAATCGGAAATATTGTTATCGCCAATTTTGAAATATTGAGTCTGTTCATTAAGCCGTCTGCCATGACATACGGGACACGTGATATATTTAATGAATCTGTCAGCCCAATTTTGCGACCATTCGCTGCCTGTTGCTTGACGATCATTTATAAAGTTTATAACGCCTTCGAAATCAACAACATATTGCGCTCCACCTTGAATTCCGCTAACTACAAACGCATTGTCCGAACCGTAAAGTATAATTTTCATAACATCTTCGGGAATATCTTCGATTGGATCGGAAATAGAAATTTTATATTTTCGTAAAATCACTTCAATTTGCGAAAAGATAGATGAAGACGTATATTTGCCGAGCGGTTCTATCCCTCCGCTTTTAATGCTTTTTTTAGGATTTGGAATTATTTTTGTAATATCCATTTCGCTCACAGTTCCAAGTCCGTTACAATAAGGACAGGCGCCTTGCGGCGAATTGAACGAAAACGAATGTGGAGCAGGTTCGCTGTACGAAATTCCTGTCGTGGGACACATTAGATTGCGGCTGTAATATTTTGGCTCATTATTTTCGATGTTGATAACCATTATTGTTCCTTTGCCGTGTATCATTGCTGTTTTGATAGAATTAAGCAAACGTTTTTCGTCTTTTTCATCAGGAATTAACTTGTCAATTACAATTTCTATAAAATGACTTTTATATCTGTCAACTTTCAATAAAGGTTTGATTTCCTGAATTTCGCCATCAATTCGTACATTTAAAAATCCTTTTCGGCGTTGCTGTTCAAACAGTTCTCTATAATGTCCTTTACGTCCTCTTACAAGTGGAGCAAGTATCATCGTTTTTCTTCCGTTGAAATTTTTCATTATCATTGTTACGATTTGCTCATCATTATAACGCATCATCTCTTCGCCTGTTACTCTTGAATATGCAGTAGAAGCGCGGGCAAACAAAAGACGTAAAAAGTCATATATTTCGGTAATTGTTCCGACAGTTGAACGCGGATTACGGTTTGTGGTTTTTTGTTCTATCGCAATGACGGGACTTAAACCGCTAATACTTTCGACATCGGGACGCTCCATGTTTCCCAAAAATTGACGGGCATAAGCCGACAGCGTTTCCATGTATCGGCGTTGTCCTTCGGCATAGATTGTATCAAACGCCAGCGATGATTTGCCGCTGCCGCTCAATCCTGTTATGACGGTAAGTTTATTGCGAGGAATAGTTACATCAACATTTTTCAGATTATTGGTTCGAGCACCTATGATTTTTATTTCTTTTTCTTCAGACATTTATTCAAAAAACACAGTTCATTAAAAAATAATCCGCAAAGATAAAAAAATAAATTCAGTCAAATGTTTGTGAAGATATAAAATTCATGGTCAACACGTTTAAATAGCATAATATGTTGATAATTATAGATTTATAATTTTATTTTTAATACATAAAATATGCAACAAGCATCTTATAATCATACAATTACACATTTAAATGCGCTGGTCAGGAAATTATCTGGTCAATAATCATAAAGACACAAAATACATGTAAGTTAATCGATTGAAATTAAATTATTTGTATTTAAGAGTTATTGAATTGAAACTCACAAAATAAGTCGTGCCAGCATGTTTTTAACATTTTCTTCGATGCGAATATAAATATCATCGGTATATTCGGTCTTTCTGAATGTTTCGCCTGTAATTTTTTCGTACAGTTCTATATAACGATTACTTATGCTTTCTACAATTTTGTCGGTCATTTCGGGAACTTGCTGTCCCTGTTTGCCCTGAAAGTTATTTTCCATCAGCCATTCGCGCACAAATTCTTTCGACAGTTGATGCTGCGGTAAACTGTTTTTGAAATTTTCGTCATAACTGTCGGCATAAAAATATCGGGACGAATCGGGCGTGTGAATTTCGTCAATCAAGTAAATTTCGTCATTGCGTTTTCCAAATTCGTATTTTGTATCAACAAGTATCAATCCTTGTTTCGCAGCCATTTGGCTGCCGCGTTCAAACAGAGCGATTGCAATTTTTTCGAGTTGCAAATAGTCTTTTTCCGAAATTAATCCTTTTGAAATAATTTCTTCACGCGAAATATCTTCATCGTGAGTTCCGAGTTCTGCTTTGGTTGTCGGCGTTATTATCGGAGTTTCAAATTGTTGATTTTCGCGCATTCCATTCGGAATTGTAACTCCGCAAATTTCGCGGATTCCCGATTTATACGTTCTCCATGCGCTTCCTGTAAGATAACCGCGAACTATCATTTCTACGGGAAACGGATTGCATTTATATCCGACAGTTACCATCGGGTCGGGAGATGCAATTTTCCAATTCGGAACAATATCAGACGTTACATCCATAAATTTTGATGCTATCTGGTTCAATACTTGTCCTTTGTAAGGAATTCCTTTGGGAAGCACAACGTCAAATGCCGAAATTCTGTCGGTAACAATCATTACCAAAATATCATCGGCAATGGTATATACATCGCGCACTTTTCCTGTGTATTTGTCTGTTTGCTTTGCAAAATCAAATTCTGTTTTTACGATTGCTTTCATCTTTTTTATCCTGTTCTATATTGTTTTCATCATTTTTTTCAAATGCATTAATAATTGTTTTAACTAATGGATGCCGTATTATATCGCGATTATCGAAATCTATAAATCCTATATTCTTCACATCTGCAAGTATTTTGCGAATTTGCAACAGTCCCGAATCGTTTTTGTAAGGCAAATCAATTTGAGTAACGTCGCCGGTTATAATGAATTTTGCATTGCAGCCCATTCGTGTAAGAAACATTTTTATTTGATTCAACGTTGTGTTCTGCGCTTCGTCAAGTATTACAAAGGCATTATCGAGCGTTCGTCCGCGCATGTAAGCAAGCGGAGCAATTTGAACGGTTCCATCTTCGATATACGTTTGCAGTTTTCGCTGTGGTATCATATCGTTCAAGGCATCGTACAAAGGTTGCAGATAGGGATCAAGTTTTTCTTTGAAGTCGCCGGGCAAAAATCCGAGTCGTTCTCCGGCTTCGACAGCCGGACGCGTAAGAATAATTTTACGAACTTCCCTATTGCGAAGCGCACATACGGCAAGCGCAATCGCCGTATAAGTTTTTCCCGATCCGGCAGGACCAATGGCAAAAAGTAAATCGGTTTCTTTATAAAGTTCTACAAGTTTTCGTTGATTTTCGGTTCGTGCGCGGATGATTCGCCCGTTATTTCCGTAAACAATTATATCGGGTGAAGCGGTATTGTCAAAATTTTCATTTTTCAAAAAAATATCCGCCAACGCCGTTTCTTTCAAATTTCCCTGATACAACAGATATTCGGTTATGATATTTAATTTACTTTCAAAACGTCCTATCTCGGCATCATCGCCAATAACGCGAATTTCTTTTCCGCGTGAGATAATTTTAAGTTTTGGAAATTGTGAAACAATAAAATTATAGTTCACATTGTTTATTCCGTACAACTGAACCATATCAACGTCTTCGACAACTAATAATTTATCTGCCATTAAGTTATTTAATTTCAAATCTAAGGTACAAAGATAAAAAAAGTTTTTTGAATGATATAAGGAATATTTGAACAGATTAAGAAAATTGTAAGATGATATACTTTGCGCTGTGTAAAAATGCGAGATTAAAAAGAAAAAACTCACAAATTTATACCGAACGAAGTATATATAGTCGCTCCTTAAAAAGTGAAATTTATGGACACAAAAAAATAATAACCAGACATTTTAAACCTAACAGGTTTCGGAAACCTGTTAGGTTTTATGACGCTTATTGTCCCGTCAGGGACAAAATGTCGGTAGAAAGATAATTGCCGCCGATATTTTCGCGCGAAGCATTGCCGATGACATGAAAAACTGTCGGCAACTCGCGCGACATGCATGTGTCTGCGTTTCTTTCTAC
>JAISYZ010000008.1 GCA_031269545.1 Prevotellaceae bacterium | reverse complement strand
TTTGGCTTTACAACTCGCCTCATCGGGATACATCTCTGTGAAATTCAATAAATTCATATCTTCTTCTTATTTTTTATTTGCAAAGATAATAATTCCAGGTGAAATATTGAGTATGCATTATATTTTATCTGATTTTACAATAATTTCAGTTTATTATCTAAATTTTCGCAAAGTTAAGAAATAATATAATATTACCGTAAAATTTTTTATTACGCATAAGCCAACAAGAGTTGCACCGAGAGTAAATAAACAAAGAAATAATGATTAATAAAAAAAGGACACATAAAAATTATCATTTCCTTTTCAATGGAAAAAACATAATGTTTTATGATTTTATTTTGAAAGGTAAAAATAATTACCTTATCTTTGCTCCAAAGTTTAAAAACTCAAAATAATTTATAAAATTAATATCTTAAAACAATGAATTATGATATTTTTTCCATAAAAGACAACAATGATTTTTTGCAATCGTGCATGGACACTTTTCGCTATCAGGCAGAAAATTGCAAACCATATTGTGAATGGGTTAAATTATTGAATATAAACCTGAAAGACATAAAAAAAATAGAAGAAATTCCGTTTTTGCCAATAGAATTATTTAAGTCGAAAAAAGTTTACTGTTCCGATAAAAAAGAAGAAATTATTTTTTCGAGCAGCAGTACGACAGGCACAGGACAGAGTTTTCATTATGTAAAAGATGTTGATTTATATGAAAAAAGTTTTACTGCCGCATTTCGTTTGTTTTACGGCAATCCCGACAGTTATACAATTTTGGGTTTATTGCCTTCGTATATGGAACGAACAGGTTCGTCTCTTGTGTATATGGTTGATAATCTGATAAAACAAAGCAAAAACGAACGCAGCGGATTTTTTCTGCATAACGATGATGAACTTTATAAATTGCTTTGTGTTTTGCACGACGAAAAAGTGCCGACAATTCTTATCGGAGTAACTTACGCTTTGCTTGATTTTGTTGAAAAATATTTGATTTATTTTCCCGATGTAATTGTCATGGAAACAGGAGGAATGAAAGGCAGGAGAGAGGAAATTTCGAGAGCCGCACTGCACGAAAGGCTTTGTCGCGGTTTTGGTGTAAAAACGGTTCATTCCGAATATGGAATGACCGAACTTTTGTCGCAGGCATATTCAAAAGGCGACGGAGAATTTTTTTGTCCGACATGGATGAAAATTTTTGTTCGCGACATTCACAATCCTTTCAAAATTTTTGATAAAAACGCAAACGGAGCGATAAATATCATTGATTTGGCAAATCGCAATTCGTGTTCGTTTATCGCCACTCACGATTTGGGCAAAATAAACGACGACGGCAGTTTTTGCGTTCTCGGACGTTTAGCGGCAAGCGATATTCGCGGCTGTAATCTTTTGGTGCAATAGTTTTGATTATGGTTTGCTTTAAGAGCAATTAATGGTTTACGATTTATTGTTGATTACCATAGTCTGTACACAGAACTGAATACATAATCCTCAATCATTAAATCATTTACCGTCAAAACCTGTACACCAAACCAAACACGGTTTGCCTGTTGTTTATAATCGGGATTATTGCAAACTTACTGTTTCCTTTTTCTTTGCCTGATAATTTGTGCCATGCAGGCAAAAGAAGATAACTTAATTCAACGCTTAATATTCCGACTCCTGCGCCTGTAACGACATCGCTAAACCAGTGTTTGTTGTTCGTGATTCGCATACATCCTGTTGCCAATGCTGCGCCGTAACCTGCAAAGCCAATCCATGTCGATACATCTTTGTATTCTTTATACAGAATATGCGCTCCGACAAATGCGTTTGCCGTGTGTCCCGATGGAAACGAAGAGAAACCCCGCCCGTTAGGACGTTTGATTAATGTTGTTCTTTTTGAAGTTTCTACAACTAATCCGGCAATAATGCCTGATGTTGCTATAATAAATGTTCGGTCAATGAAATTGTGCTTTGCCTTTATTCCAACTAAATCCAATCCATAAACAGCCACATAAGGAGCGTATTGCAGATAGTCGTCTGCCTTTGTACGATATTTACCGTATTTTGCAATATTACGGTCAAATTCTTGCAGCGGTTTAAAAATTCTCGTTGCAATGCCATACGAGATTAGCGTTGCCGGAATTATAAACTTTTTGAATGAAAATTTAACGCTTACAGTATCTCTAACATCCATATCAACTGTGTCGGATTGACTGTATAAATTGTTTGAAAATAAAAACATTATAACAAGAATAAAGACTAATGCCTTTTTCATTGGTATATATACCGAAAACTTTGGTACACGTTTCGAATTATATATGCAGTGTCCTTGTACTGCAATGGCAACTCTGCAAACATCCGTGCATAAATTGCTGCGACATTTTAAAACCCCATATTGGGAAAAATTTTGTTCCATTTGTATTGTGTTTGTCTTATAATTTATATTATAGGCGCACACAAACAACAATAAAACAGCGAATTACATATTTAACGTTAACATATTTTTAAAAATGACGATTTTTTACTTTGGCGTAAAATCTAAATATTTTTCACTACATTTGTCCTATAATATAAATTATAAGACAGAAAAAATTTTAATACAGGGTAAAATTTTTTGCGAACAGTTGAAAAAAATTGTTGATTTGCTTATTTGTTGAAGATTATTGAATATTGGTAGAAAAAGCGCGGTGGAATACATGTCGCGCGAGTTGCCAACGGTGTTTCAAATCAGGAAATTTCCAGATATAAAAATTAATGAACAGACATTTTAAACCTAACAGGTTTCCGAAACCTGTTAGGTTTGATAATAATGATGTCCCGTCAGGGACATTTTCAATTATAATTATCTATTCATAAATAATTTATATTCTTTTTAAGGAATGGCTAAATATACTTTCCCAATATTCGGAAACAGCATTTTACCCTTGAATACACTTTCTCCACTCCACACAGAGAAAGCATATTTTTAATAATCATTTACCATCAAAACCTGTACGTCAATCCGAACATGATTTGTTTGTTGCTTATAATCGGAACTATTGCAAAATCGCTGTTTCCTTTTTCTTTTCCTGATAATTTGTGCCATGCAGGCAAAAGAAGATAACTTAATTCAACGCTTAATATTCCGATTCCTGCGCCTGTAATGACATCGCTAAACCAGTGTCTGTTGTTCAGTATTCGCATACTTCCCGTTGTCAATGCTGCGCCGTAACCTGCAAAGCCAATCCATGTCGATACATCTTTGTATTCTTTATACAGAATATGCGCTCCGACAAATGCTGTTGCCGTGTGTCCCGATGGAAACGAATTGAAATTATGACCGTCAGGACGTTTGATTAATGTTGTCCTTTTCATTGTTTGCACAATTATTCCTGTAATAATGCTTGATGTTGCTACAATAAATGTTCTGTCAACAAAATTGTGCTTTGCCTTTATTCCAGATAAACCAAGTCCGTAAACAGCCGCATAAGAAGTGTATTGTATATAATCGTCTGCATGTGTAAAATGTTTATAGCGCTTTATAACGTTCTTTGCCACATTATTATCCCATCCGCGTAAAGGTTTTGTAATTCTTGTCGCTATTCCATAAGAAATAAATATGGCAGGAATTACGAACGGTTTAAACGAAATTTTAGCGTTCGCAGAATTACGTACCGGTATATTGCTTGTGTGTATTTGACTGTGCGACAGGCTTGAAGATAAAAAGATCAGTACAATAATAAAAATCGATATTTTTTTCATTTTTCAATAAAAATATGTCTTCTGTTCCCTAAAAAGAGCATTCGTAATTTAACATAAAGCGTGGGAACTGTTGAATTTGAGTTGTTTTGGAAATATCGCCAGACGACTTTCCGTGTCAAAGTAATATCAAAACGCTTTGTTATGTATTTTAAAACCTGACAGTCAGATTTTAAAAAGCGCGGCAAAGGTGATAAAAGCAATTTTAACTGAAATATCGTTTAATATATTTTGTAATTGACGTTTTTGAGGTTTAACAGACGTTTTATTAGATATATAAAATGTAAGTAATTGAAACACAAGCGATGCCGATAAACAAAAAGAGGCTGCCCGATTTTGACAGCCTCAATGGATTTTATTCTAATTTCAAATAAATTATCTAACAGGTGCAAACAAGATTTCTGTCGCCGTAGCCGTTGTCTATCTTACTTACATAAGGGAAAAATTTGTTTTCTTTTATCCATGCAGCGGGAAATGCCGCCTGTTCGCGCGAATATTTGTGCGTCCATTCGTTGGCGCAAAGTTCGGCTGCCGTGTGCGGAGCCATTTTCAAAACATTGTCTTGCGCATCTGCTTTGCCGTTCTTAATATCTTCACATTCCTGTTTTATTTTTATCAGTGCTTCGACAAATCTGTCCAATTCTGCCAGCGATTCGCTTTCTGTCGGTTCTACCATCAATGTTTCGTGAACGGGAAACGAAAGCGTGGGCGCATGAAAACCGTAATCCATCAGTCGGCGGGCAATGTCGCCTGCTTCTATTCCGTATTCGCGTTTGAAATGCTGCAAGTCGATGATACATTCGTGTCCAACTCTGCCGTTTTCGCCTGTATAAAGAGTTTTGAAATGAGGTTTGAGCGCCGCCGAGATATAATTTGCATTCAATATTGCCATTTCGGTAACTTGCTTCAATCCTTCGGCGCCCAGCATTTTGATGTATGCGTACGAAATGGGAAGAAGCATTGCGCTTCCATAAGGAGAAGCAGCAACCGCTACTCCGTTTTTTCCTCCTGTTTTTATCTGCGAGTGCGAAGGAAGAAAATCGACAAGATGTTTTGCAACGCTTATTGTGCCAACTCCCGGACCGCCGCCGCCGTGCGGCATTGCAAATGTTTTATGCAAATTCAAATGGCAAACATCGGCGCCTATAATTCCGGGATTTGTAATTCCGCATTGTGCGTTCATGTTTGCGCCGTCCATGTAAACCTGTCCGCCGTTTGAATGTACGATGTCGATAATTTCAGATATTCTGCTTTCAAAAACTCCATGTGTCGAAGGATATGTAAGCATTATGCACGAAAGGTTTTCTTTGTTTTCTTCGGTTTTTTTTCTTAAATCATCAACATTTATATTTCCTTTTTCATCGCAATCTACGACTATGATTTTCATTCCTGCCATTGCTGCGCTTGCCGGATTTGTGCCGTGCGCCGATGATGGAATAAGCGCAATATTGCGATGCGATTCTCCGCAATGATTTTGATAGTTGCGAATGGTTATCAGTCCTGCATATTCGCCTGCCGCACCTGAATTTGGTTGCAAAGATGTTGCTGCAAATCCTGTTATTGCCGATAAATCCTTTTCGAGTTCTTCAATCAGTTCGGCGTAACCTTGAGCCTGTTCGACAGGAACAAAAGGATGAACAGATGCAAATTCGGGAAAACTGAGCGGCAGCATTTCGACAGCCGCATTCAGTTTCATTGTACACGAACCGAGCGAAATCATGCTGTGCGTAAGAGAAATATCGCGCCTTTCGAGTTTTTTTATGTAGCGCATCATTTCGGTTTCGGAATGATATTTATTGAAAATGTCCTGCTGCAATATTTCGCTTCGACGTGCAAATTTATTATCTGTTTCGGAGTTTCGACAATCGCAGTTCTCATTTGTATTTGTTGATTTTCCATTGTCAAATATTTTGAGCAAAGTATGAATTTCGGCGCAGGTTGTAAGTTCGTCCATACTTATGCGAATTGTATTTTTGTCGGTATAATACAGATTTACTTTATTTTCGAGAGCCGTCTTTTTTATTTGGTCAACATCGGCGTTAAGAATTTCTATGGTATCGAAAAAATGTTTGCTTGCGAGCAGATAACCCATAGATTCAAGTTTTGCGGCAAACGTTGCTGCATAATGATGTATTCGCGATGCTATCTGTTTTATTCCCTGCTGTCCGTGATAAACGGCGTACATTCCTGCAATCGTTGCCATGAGAGCCTGCGAAGTGCAGATGTTTGATGTTGCTTTTTCGCGTTTTATATGCTGTTCGCGTGTTTGCAAACTCATTCTTAACGCTTTGTTGCCGTGTCTGTCGATAGAAATTCCTATAATTCGTCCCGGCATGTTTCGTTTATATTCGTCTCGCGTTGCCATGTAAGCAGCCGAAGGACCGCCATAACCAACAGGAACTCCGAAACGTTGCGTACTTCCGACAGCAATGTCGGCGCCAAATTCGCCCGGCGCTTTCAAAAGAGCAAGGCTTAATATGTCGGCGCACACGCAAACAAGAATGTCTTTGCTGTGAGCGACAGAACAAAGATTGCTGTAATCGCGCAGTTCTCCGTTTGCCGCAGGATATTGAACAATTACGCCGAATGTCTTATCATCGAATGTCAAATCTTCGTATTTGCCGACTTCAACTTCGATGCCGAGAGGCAAGGCGCGGGTTTTGATTACATCCAAGGTTTGCGGGAAAATATTTTCATCTGCAAACAATATGTTTTTTCCTTCTTTCGCTGCTGCCCGCGAGCGCTGATTGAACATCATAATCATTGCTTCGGCGGCGGCTGTGGCTTCGTCAAGCAACGAACAGTTGGCAACAGGCAAGGCTGTAAGACTGCAAATCGCCGTTTGAAAATTTATCAAGGCTTCCAGTCTTCCCTGCGAAATCTCGGCTTGATAAGGCGTGTAGGATGTGTACCATCCCGGATTTTCAAAAATATTACGCTGAATCACCGCAGGCATCGCCGTTCCGTAATATCCCATTCCGATAAACGAGCGATATGTTTTATTTTTCCTTGCGATTTCATAAAGTTTATTGTAAACCTGATATTCGGTTAAAGGAGCATCAAGATTAATCGGCTGCGTAAGGCGAATGGATTCGGGAATAGTTTGATTTATCAATTCCTGTATCGATGAAACGCCTATTGTTTCAAGCATTTGTTTTACTTCGCTATGGCGAGGTCCATTGTGTCGTGATATAAATTGTTCTAACATTATGTTATGCCTTTATAATAAATAATATAAGTTTTATTAAGATATAAACACAATTTTCATGTGTTTAACTTTGCAAAGGTAACAGAAATTTTGTAAAGATACAAAATGAATTAATAATTAATAATGAACAATTAATAATGAATTACGACACAAACAAAAAGAAACTCTCAAAAATCACTTTCAATAATCAAAAAATACTGCGAAAATCATAAATTTAGGCTTTAAATTAAAAAAAAACCGATTATCTTTATCTACCAATTGAAAAAAGTATTAACTTTGCGCCTCAATTGTTAAAGGTTACGTGAAATATTAAATATCAAAAATATGCAAAGTAAAGGAACTATCAAACTTATAACTGTTCTTTTGATTCTGGCTTGCTTGTACCAGTTGTCGTTTACATGGGTAACAAGCCGCTGCGAAAGCGCCGCAGAACAATATGCAACATTTATAGATGAAGACGGAATAGAAAGAATTGATTCCGCCAAATTAACAAGATATCTTGATTCGATATCAACAGCAAAAGTATATCCGCTCGGATTGTTCAATTATAAAGAATGTCAGGAAAAAGAACTTGCTCTCGGACTTGACCTTAAAGGCGGAATGAACGTTATGCTCGAAATTTCGGTTGCCGATATGATAAAAGCATTGGCAAATAATAGCAATGACCCTGATTTTCAGAAGGTAATTGCAGCAACCGATGAAAAATATGTAAATAGCGGAAAAGAATATCTTTCGCTTTTTGCCGAAGCGTGGAAAGACATTTTACCCAATAAAAGAATGGCTTCCCTCTTCGTTTCGTATGATGGAAAGTTAAAAGACATAACCCGTTCTACATCAGACGAAGATATAATAAAATACATATCTACGCAGGTTGAAAGTACGATAAACAATTCGTTCAACGTACTTCGTAACCGTATCGACCGTTTTGGTGTCGTTTCGCCTAACATTCAAAAAGTAGGAAATTCGGGCAGAATTTTAATTGAATTGCCCGGAGTGAAAGAACCCGAACGCGTGCGTAAACTTTTGCAGGGAACAGCAAGCCTCGAATTTTGGGAAACATTCGATTGCCGTCGCGATGGTATTACACAATATATTGTCGATGCAGATAAAAAAGTAAAAGAATTGCAGGATGCCGAAAAAGCGCTGGCAAAACAGTCAACCGAAGACACTGATTCGACAGCCCTTGCTGAGAGCGATGTCGAAAATCAGGATTTGCTTGCGGCAACCGACAGCGTGAACGATACGGAAAATCTGCTTAGCGAACTGAATCAGGACAGCACAAACGTATCGGAAGCAACACAGCAAGATCTTCTCGCACAATATCCATTAATGTCAATATTGTTATTGAATGACGATAAGAATAATAAAAACGAAAGCGTAAAGAAAGCCTGTGTAGGACGCTCACGTTACAGCGACACGGCAAAAGTAAATGCAATGCTGGCGCTTCCGCAAGTCAGCGCTATGAAACCAAGCAATCTGCGTTTTGTGTGGACAAGCAAACCAGTCGGAGACGATGGCGTATATTATGAATTGATAGCGCTGAAACTGAATCCCCGCTACGGCAACGAAGCGCCTCTGTCGGGAGATGTCATTGTTGACGCACGCAAAGAATTTAATCAGTCAAGCGGAGGCTTTCCCTATGTAAGCATGTCGATGAATTCAAACGGAGCAAAAATATGGGCGCAACTTACAAAAGAAGCAGCAGGCGAAGACGGAAGAAAACATGATGAAATAGCAGTTGTACTTGATGGCTATGTTTATTCTTATCCGGGAGTACAGAACGAAATTACCGGAGGAACTTCGCAAATCACAGGAGGATTTTCAACTCAGGAAGCCGATGACCTTGTAAACGTTTTAAGTTCGGGAAAAATGCCCGCTCCTGCGCATATTGTTCAGGAAGCGGTTGTTGGACCTACGCTTGGTAAAGAATCAATCACTGCGGGAATGTTTTCGTTCTTGCTGGCATTTTTAATAATTCTTATTTATATATGGCTTTTCTATAATGTGGCAGGTTTGACGGCAAACATTGCTCTGATAGTAAACGTATTTCTCATTTTTGGAGTTTTGGCGTCATTCGGAGCGGTGCTTACAATGCCCGGCATTGCAGGTATAGTGTTGACGCTCGGTATGGCAGTTGATGCCAACATTATTATTTATGAACGTATAAAAGAAGAACATGCGGCGGGAAAAGCGCTGCGTCTGGCAATTGCCGATGGATATAAAAATGCATATTCGGCAATTATTGACGGACAGTTGACAACGCTTATAACAGGTATTGTGCTGTTAGCATACGGAACAGGACCGGTAAAAGGTTTTGCAACCACGCTTATCATTGGTATCGTAACATCGCTGTTCTCATCAATATTTATTTCGCGTCTGATTTTTGAATGGCTGTTAAATCGCGGTAAAAATATCAAATTCGGATTTGCATGGTCGTTGAAATTTTTGAAAAACACGAAAATCAAATTCATACAGGTACGAAGAAAAGTCTTTACCGTTGTTGCTGTTGTACTGATTGCAGGATTATCCGTAATGTTAGTAAAAGGAGAATTTGGCTTATTTAAAAAAGATAAAACGGTTTATCTTGACTGGTCAAAAGTATTTAGTTTGGGAGTTGATTTTACAGGCGGAAGAACTTACGTTGTGCGGTTCGACAGGAACATTACATCAAACGAAGTTCGCGAAGCATTGCTGGCAGCAATGGGCGAAGCGTCCGAAGTAAAACAGTACGGTAATTCGGACCAAATGAAAATCACAACAAAATATAAATATAATGATCAGTCGGAAAACGTAGATGCCGAAGTTGAAACCATATTGCACAACGCATTAAAAGGACTGTTTGTTCAAAATGATATTTCTTTCGATGAATTTGTATCAACGCAAACCAATCCGCACGGAATTATAAGTTCCGAAAAAGTAGGAGCGGCAATAGCAAGCGATATTACGCGCGACGCCATTTGGGCGGTTATTATTTCGCTCTTCCTGATATTTGCTTACATTGCAATACGTTTCTCGCAATGGCAATGGGGATTTGGCGGCGTTATAGCATTGACTGCAAATACATGGTTCACCCTGTCAGTATTTTCATTCGGAACAGGACTTTTCCCATGGGGAATGGAAATAGATCAAACATTTATTGCCGCCATGCTTACAATCATCGGATATTCAATAAACGATACGGTGATTATTTTTGACCGTATCAGAGAATATCGCCGACTTTATCCAAAACACGATTTGAAAGACAATATCAACGATGCTATAAATGCAACTCTTTCGAGAACATTAAACACATCAGTATCAACGGTATTTGTACTTCTGGTAATATTCTTCTTTGGCGGCGATGTCATTCGTGGATTTGCATTTGCCATGACTGTCGGTATCCTGTTTGGTACATTCTCGTCAATATTTATAGCAACGCCAATTGCTTACGATTTGATACAGTATAAGCAAAAAACAAAACTGAAAGTTGTAAAACCCGAATTATTGAAGCGGTAATGAGTTTTAATTTATAATATTGAGTTTGTGAAACTGCCGAAAAAATCGGCAGTTTCTTTTTTCTGTCGTTGAAAATGTCCTGTTAGGGACAAAAAGCCTCATAAACCCTAACAGGTTTCCGAAACCTGTTAGGGTTGAGATTATTGTTTATTAATTTTTGTATCTGAAAATTTTACTTTTTCAAGGACATACCAATTAATTTATACCCTGCGAAATATGACCTTTTGCAATTTTATAAAAGAAACAACAGTATCAAATTTATTAAACTTACAATGCAGAAGCCTGTTGCCAAAGGTTTGCGAATGGCTTTTGAGCCTAAAACCGCAGAATATATAAACTTTACAATGTTATTGCTGAAAGTTGCTATAAATGTAGCCGAAATTATTAATGCGCCCGATGTTATGTAATCGCCTTGAAACAAATTGGTTATAAATGGCGTAATATCCGTAATTCCTACTGCAAACGACAATGTTTTTAATCCCTGTGCGCCAAATTCCTGAACGGTATAGTGAATTATCAGAGTAAACAGTACAAACAGTGCGGCAAAAATCAGCGCAACTTTAAATTCCAGCGGATTTCTGTCGTCTTTTATGCTGTCCATCTGTTTCAACTGTTCGGCTGTCGGTGGTTTGTGATTATATATCAACAATCCGACCGTTGTTGTAACTACTGTCATTATCAGGAAAAAATACCACGAAAGGCTGAACAGCGATATGTTGAAAATAAGCAACAGTATTGCTATACGAATAAACATCATTCCTATTGATGTTATAATGGCTCCGCTGTAATAATAACGGAAACTGTCGGGATATTTTTTGCTTTTGCGCGACAATACAACTGTTGTTGCCGTGCTGCTGTACAGTCCGCCGAGAATGCCCGAAACCAGCAATCCCGAATTTTGGAAAACAAATTTTTGCAGCAGATAACTCGCATACGACATTCCCGAAATAATAACCGTTGCAAGCCATACGTTACGCGGCGTAAGATTTATGCCTTCGTATATCTGTTCGTCGGGAAGCACAGGCAATATAATGCCTGCAATGACTATAAATTTTGCAAGAGTCAGAAATTCATCGTTATTCATTCTGCCGGCAACCGAAATAAATGTTTCTTTCATTTCGGTAAGCAGCAATACAACAACCAGCACCAGCAAACTAAATTCAACAGGTTGCGTCATTATCAGCGCAGGAATACAGTATGTGATGCAGGCAATGACGATTGTCGTAAGTCCATATCGCCGCAGATGATACAGTTTGAAATAATAATTAAATCCGAGCAAGATCAATAATCCCGCTCCGCCGCAGCCCCAAAAAATTTTTGTTTCGGGACTGATGATATAAAGAATATAACCCAATATTCCTATAAGCGTAAATGTGCGGTCGGAGCCAAAAAACGGCTCGTGTTCATCGCTTTTCAGTTGCAGTTTCCGTTGTGATAATCCTATTATCAGCGAAAACATTACAACCAAAAAAAGTTGAATATAATTGTCGGGGATATGTAAAAAGTGTTCCATTTTTATAATTTAGATAAAACCTGTGTTGAATTTCGCAAAATTAGATGAAAATTTTAGAATTTCCAAACGCATAAAAATTAATTAATAATTAACAGTGAAAAATTAATAATGAAGCGCGTCTTTATGAAGCGTGAGGAACGAAGTCCGAACCAACCGAAGCGAAGCAGATTTCGGCGTATCAATCCAGAACAGTCGTTAGTCATAAACAAATTAATAATTAAACAATTAAGAGATTACAAATAAACAAACAATTGTCGATTAAAAAACCGCTGCGCCAAAATCTAAATATTAGTATGTCAAAAAAATACAAATTTTTGTGGCATTATGTTGAAAACATCTGAATAAATTTAACTGTCAACAAATATTTTATTTGTATATTCGCATTCCCAATCCGAATTTTTTGGAAGTGCAGACAAAATATTTTACTATATATAAATAAAATGATAGATTTTACACATTTACACGTTCATACGGAATATTCAATACTCGATGGCATGTCGAAAATTCCCGCATTGATAAACAAAGCAATAAACGATGGAATGAACGCCATTGCCGTAACCGATCATGGAAATATGTTTGGCATAAAAGAATTTGTAGATTGTGTGAAAAACAAAAACAAATATTTGCCTGCCGACAGTCAGTTTAAAGCCATCATTGGTGTTGAGGCTTATTGCGCACGTCGCACGCTGTACGATAAAGACAAAAATTTCAAGCGAATAAATCCCAGAACAGGAAAAGAACAGATTGTTGACCAGAGCGGCTATCACTTGATTTTGCTGGCAAAAAACAAAAAAGGATATGAAAATCTCTGTAAACTCGTTTCGACTTCGTGGATAGATGGCGAATATTATCGTCCGCGAATTGATAAAAATATTCTCGAAAAATATCACGAAGGATTAATTATATGCTCGGCTTGTCTTGGCGGCGAAATTCCTCAACTTATTATGAGCGGAGATCTTGATGCTGCCGAAAAATCAATAATGTGGTTTAAAAACATCTTCGGCGCCGATTATTATCTTGAGATTCAACGACATAAAACAAGCAGAAAAAATGCCGATACAACTACTTACGAAAAACAAAAAACCGTAAACGCCGAAATTCTTAAACTTGCAGAAAAATGCGATGTTAAAGTCATTGCATCCAACGATGTTCACTTCATAAACGAAGATGATGCAGACGCTCACGAATACCTGATTTGCCTGAATACAAACTCATATCTGTCAGACACTAACCGACTTAAATATACAAAACAGGAATGGTTGAAGTCGCCAGACGAAATGGAAAAACTGTTTTCGGATATTCCGGAATCGCTGTCAAATACACGCGAAATTGTTGACAAAATCGAATCGTACAGCATAGATTCGGATGCAATAATGCCTGCTTTTCCCATTCCCGAAGAGTTTGGCACAGAAGACGATTACAGAAAAAAATACAGCAAAGAAGATTTGATTGCCGAATTTGAGGCTGAAGAATCAAACAGGGGAAGAATAGAAAAACTCGGCGGTTTTGACAAAGTTTATCGTATAAAACTTGAATCCGATTATCTTCACAAACTGACGCTTAACGGAGCAAACGAGCGTTACGGCGACAACATTAGCGGCGACATTATGGAACGTATAAATTACGAACTGAACGTGATAAAAACGATGGGATTTCCCGGATATTTTTTAATAGTTCAGGATTTCATACAAGCCGCTCGCGAAATGGATGTTTCGGTTGGACCCGGACGAGGCTCGGCGGCAGGATCTGTTGTTTCGTACTGTCTGAAAATCACTGATATAAATCCATTAGAATACGATTTGCTGTTTGAGCGTTTTTTGAATCCCGACAGAATTTCGCTTCCCGATATTGATATTGACTTTGACGATGAAGGACGGGCAAAAGTCCTGAAATGGGTAACGGAAAAATATGGAAAAGAGAAAGTTGCACATATCATTACTTATGGAACTATGGCAACAAAATCGAGCATAAAAGATGTTGCCCGCGTACAGCAGTTGCCATTAGAACAAGCCGAACAACTTACAAAAATGATTCCCGACCGTTTTATCGAAGACAAAGACGGCAATGTTCCGAAAATAACTATTAAAAACTGTATTGAGTTTGTTCCCGAATTTAGAAAAATAGTAGAATCGGGAAACGAAGACATAGCAAACGTTCTGCGGTTTGCCGAAAAACTGGAAGGCACAGTTCGCCAAACGGGAGTTCATGCCTGCGGCATTATCATCGGCGCCGACGACCTTACCAAATTTGTTCCGCTTTCGACTGCAAAAGATAAAAGTTTGGGAGAGGATGTTATTGTTACACAATACGAAGGATCTATTGTCGAAAATATAGGTTTGATAAAAATGGATTTTCTCGGATTGAAAACACTGTCGATAATTCGCGAAACGCTATCGAATATAAAAAAGACAAAGGGCATAGACATTGATATTGAGAATATTCCGCTTGATGACAAAGACACTTATAAACTTTTCAGCAACGGACAGACAATAGGCACATTTCAATTTGAATCGCCCGGAATGCAAAAATATCTGCGCGACCTGGAACCCACAAAATTTGAAGATTTAATCGCAATGAACGCCCTGTATCGTCCGGGACCAATGCAGTATATTCCAAGTTTTATAAACAGAAAACACGGACGTGAAAAAATAGAATACGCTTTTCCGATAATGGAAAGCCGATTGAAAGACACTTACGGAATCACTGTTTATCAGGAACAGGTCATGCTTTTAAGTCGTGATATTGCAGGATTTACACGAGGCGAATCGGATGAACTGCGCAAGGCTATGGGGAAAAAACTCAAAGAAAAAATGGCTTCGCTTCGCGAAAAATTCCTCATCGGAGCAGAAAAAAACGGATTTGCACCACGCGAAAAAATAGAAAAAATCTGGAACGACTGGGCAGAATTTGCAAAATATGCATTCAACAAATCTCACGCTACATGTTATTCAAAGATAGCATATCAAACTGCCTATCTTAAAGCGCATTATCCTGCCGAATTTATGGCGGCTGTACTTACTAACAATATTTCGGACATAAAAGAAGTATCAAAATTTATGGACGAATGTAAAAGCATGGGAATAAAAGTTTTACAGCCAAGCGTCAACGAAAGCGACATGACATTCACGGTAAACAAAGATGGCAACATCCGTTTCGGACTTGCTGCCGTAAAAGGAGTTGGAACAAATGCAGTGGAAAATATCATCAAAATGCGTGAATCTGCACCCTTTGCAGATATTTTTGATTTTATTTCGCGAATAAATCTTACAGCAGTAAATCGCCGAACGATAGAAAGTCTTGTCCTTTCGGGCGGTTTCGACGAATTTACCGAAATACGCCGTCCGCAATTTTATGCAAAAAACGAAAAAGACGAAGCCTTTATTGATGTTCTCATGCGCTATGGAAATCTTGTTCAGGTTGATAATGCAGGCGGAACATTCTCGCTGTTCGGTGATGACCACAAAGCAAGCATAGTTAAACCGCTGATTCCCTTTGCCGAAGACTGGAGCGACATGGAAACTCTTGCACGCGAAAAAGATTTGATAGGCATTTATCTTTCGTCCCATCCGCTTGATCCTTATCAAATGGAAATCAATCTCTTGTGTAACATACAAACAAGCGATTTAACAAATTTGGCTCAACTGAAAAACAAAAAAATATGCTTTGCGGGAATAATAACCGAATCGAAAGATCTTATAACAAAAAAAGGGAAACCTTTCGGACGCATTACAATCGAAGATTATTCGGGTTCGTATTCGTTTTCGCTTTTCGATAAGGAATGGATTGACAACAAAAATTATTTCACGCTCAACTATTTTTTGTTCGTTCGCGGAATTATTGCCGAGCGTAGAAAGTTTGTGCGCAGAGATGCAAACGGCAACGAAGTGGAAAATAACGATATGCCCGTATTCGATATAAAGTTTGACAAAATAATGATGTTGCATGACGTCCGCAAAGATTTGTTTACAGCGATTGAAATAATATTGCCTCTCGGCAAAATAGATGCTGATTTAACAAAAAGGATAAGTAAGCAAATATCTAAAAATAAAGGAGATAAAAAACTTCTATTTGTAATTATTGACGAAGAAAAAAACGTAAAAATAGAACTCGTATCGCGTAAATACAAAGTAAATATTTCAGACGAATTGCTGGAATATTTGAACAGCGAAAATATAAATTACAAAATTAATACGCTTTAATAATTTGATAACCTTAATTTAAATAGACGCTTCATTTTTATTGATCATGTCCCTGACGGGACAGCAAACATCATCAAACCTAACAGGTTTTGAAAACCTGTCAGGTTTTGTTTCTTATTCGTCATTGCGAGGAACGCAGCGACGAAGCAATCCAGAAAAATAAACAATGAAAAAATGGCAAATAATTTCTGGATTGCTTCACTTCGTTCGCAATGACGTGCTGCTTGCTTTTATGACAAAACAAAATAATTGCTAATAAAAATGTCCCGTTAGGGACAAAACGTTGGTAGAAACATAATA
>JAISYZ010000229.1 GCA_031269545.1 Prevotellaceae bacterium | reverse complement strand
AAACAAAACCTGACAGGTTTCCGAAACCTGTCAGGTTTGATGATGCTTGCTGTCGCTGACGGGACATTTTTATTGAAAATTGTTTACTTCTTCATCGCTAATATTTACGTCAACTTTTTGGAAGTCCCACGAAAGATTTTGGAAGTCCCACGAAAGATTTTGGAAGTCCCGCGAAAGATTTTGGAGGCATCACGAAAGATTTTGGAAGTCCCGCGAAAGATTTTGGAGGTATCACGAAAGATTTTGGACATCACCCGAAACCTTCGGGACATTACCCAAGACCTTCGGGACATTACCCAAGACCTTCGGGACATTACCCGAAGCCTTCGGGACATTACCCAAGACCTTCGGGACATTACCCGAAACGCTCGGGACATTACCCAAAACGCTCGGGACATTACCCAAAACCTGCGGGAAGTTCAGCAAAACCTTCGGGAAGTTTGGCAAAATCTTCGGGGAGTTCAGCAAAATATTTTGGAAATACAGCACGAAAAACATTAAGCAATTAACAATTAACAATGAATAATGAATAATAATAAGAAAACAACAAACAACCTGTCAGATTTGATATTGACAACTGTTTGTTTTGTTATTCATTATTAATTCTTAACTGTCAAATCAACAAAATTTTCATTTATTGATTGTTATTTTCCTCTCTGTTTTTGCGGAAGGCGGCGGGTGTCAATCCTGTTTTGTTTTTGAACGAGGTGTAAAACGATTGCCGGTTTGAAAATCCTGATATTTCGGCGATTTGTTCGAACGAATATTTGTCGTATTCGGAATTGTTGAGAATATTAATTGCAAATTTTATTTTGTAATCGTTTATGAATGTGCTGAAATTGCATTTGCATACGGTATTGATGGTTTCGGATACGAAGTTGCGCGAGCTGTTCAAACGTTCTGCAAGTTTTGTCAGCGTTAAAGCGGAATCTGTATAAATTTTTTCTTTTTCGAACAGTTTATAAATACTGTTCATTATTTTTTCTTCGCGAGTATTGCCGTATTTTTCGGATGTTGAAGATGTTATTGATAGAGCATTGTTTATTGTATTATTCTGAGGATTAGCCCATTCAATATTTTTGGCTATAAGCTGTCGATATGCTTTTTGTATTTTTTGATAGTAGAAGATAAAAATTAAAAATACGGCAAGCAACATGACAAAAACAATTGAAATTGCAGTGATACGGAAATTTCTTACTCTGATTTGCTCTTGGGCAAGTTGTTTTTGGGTTTCGAAAAGCGACTGTTCGGCGCGTAATATTGTCAAAGTGTTTGTTTCTTCGCGCAGTTCGCTGTCAATAATATATACCGAATCGCGGTAAGCGTATTCGAGGTCGCGCCTGCCAATAATTCTGTTATAACGGCTCATCAAATCGTACCAGTCTTTGAGCCGAAAATCTATTACTTTTATGTTTTTTGGAAATATTCGATTTTCTATTTTTGATGTCATCAGCATTATTAGCGTTGAATCTATCATCGATTTTGCCATATTCAGATGTCTTTTTTCGAGATAGCATATTCCGAGCAAATACGTGCTGGTTGCTATAGCGTTCGAATTTGTAACTTTCAATACTTCAGGATGAATTTTTTGCAGCAAAGCCAAAGCCCTGTCGTATTCTCCACGCCGGATACAGTTGTTTGCCAATCCCTGTATTGCAGTCAAATCATACTGAGGGCGAAAACGTACCTGTTCGGAACTGCTGTAAAGCGAGCGATAATAACAGTCGGAAGAATCAAGTTGATTGACAGATGCATAATATTGAGCCATTGTTTCCTTTGCTCTCAGTCCCGAACGGTCGAAAAACAGACGCTCACCTTCCTGCATCGCCACTCTGAAACATTCAACAGCCCTTTCGTAATCGTGAAAAAGATAATATGCGTTTCCGATATGGAAATATGTTTCGCGGCGTTTGAAGTAGTCCGAGTCGGTCATGTTTTTCATCCTGTTGAGCAAAAGAGCTGCATATTTGAAGGCTCTGCTGTATTGTCGGTGATTCAAACATGAATGAAACAACTCGAACTGCAGGCGACATTCGTTTGCATAATTTCCGTTTTCGGCTGCTTCGTTTATGAGTTCGTTCAGTCGCTCATCCTTGATATTCCAAAGGCTGTCGCTGTCGGCTTGCATAAAATAGGTTTCCATATAATCGGCTTCATCTGCAAGCAGACTGCTGTTATACTTTTTTGCCGCCTGTCGCATTTTTCTGTATTCTTCGTCTATCTTTTCGCGCGGGGCATAGTCTTCCAATATTTGATAATAAAAATGATGCAGCAAGTCTTCGACTTCGAGTGTCCGCCCATGCGTTGCCATTTTGTAAAACAGGCTGTCGGAATTGTAGTATCGCGTTTCGTTGTAATCGTATGCAAATACGCTGTCGCATCCGGGCGAGTAAGGATAATAAAGAGAATTCATCGACCATGGATACTGTCGGATGTGAAGACTGTCGCTATCCTGCGCCACTGCTGCAAAAGTCAGTAAAAAAATAATAAGTGAGGCTGCTGTTTTCATTGGTTTATGCTTATTTATTGAACAATTATTTGCAGACAACATCCCTGAAACATCGGTAATGCCTGCACAAAATTTGCTGTTAATATTTTTTATAAAATTGTAAAAAAATGTCATAACACATCGATTTTTAGATCAATTTTCAATTTTTTTTTGTGTTTTATAATTTATTTTTTTGTCTTATAATTTATATTATAGGACAAATGTACCAAAAAATATTTAGATTTTACAACACATTCCAAATGCGCCATTTGTTAGCGTATGTTAAGCAATAAATAATAATATGTTGTTTTACTGTTATTTAAGTGCGCCTATAATATAAATTATAAGACAAAAAAAAATTGAAAAGATTAAAAAAACATATTGAGTTGTTTGGTTAATGTTTTTTTAACCGCAAAGAACGCTAATTGCTTTGCGATACATCTTTGCGAATTTTGCGTTTAAAATTAATCATTTTATTCTTAGTGTACCCCTTTCTTTGGACAGAAATTAATACTTTGTTAAACAAATTTTATTATAACATTTCTTTTCTGAAGAAGTGGTAAAAACCACCTCTTCCTGAAAAGTTTTTTTCTTTT
>JAISYZ010000165.1 GCA_031269545.1 Prevotellaceae bacterium | reverse complement strand
TGCTTTACAGCCACAGCACTACAAAGTTGGTTTACAGCAAGGATTTTTCGGCATCGGCAGAGCAGATACGCATTGATACATCAAAACTGCCCAACGGCGTTTATTATCTCAACATGATTTCAAACAACAAAAAAATAAAGGAACAGACAATTATTGTTCAACATTAAAAATTAATCAAATTTATTAAAAACAAATAAAAAATATAATTATGAAAGAAGAAATTATAATAGCAGGATTTGGCGGACAGGGAGTTCTCTCGATGGGCAAAATTTTGGCATATTCGGGAATTATGCAGGATCAGGAAGTTACATGGATGCCATCGTACGGACCCGAAATGCGCGGAGGCACGGCAAATGTTACCGTAATACTCAGCGACGACCGCATCAGTTCGCCGATTGTAAATGCCTTTGATACGGCAATTATTCTTAATCAGCAATCGCTCGACAAATTTGAAAATGCTGTAAAACCAGACGGCGTATTGATTTACGATCCTAATGGAATTACGCATCCGCCAAAGCGTACGGATATTAAAATTTATACTATCGAAGCCGCCGAAGAAGCTGCCCGCATGAAAAATGCAAAAGCATTCAATATGATTGTGCTTGGCGGATTTTTGAAAGTGAAACCGATAGTAAAAATGGATAATGTCATTGCGGGATTGAAAAAATCGTTGCCCGAACGTCATCATCATTTGATACCAATGAACGAACAGGCAATAACACGCGGAATGGAAATAATAAAAGAAGTGAATTAACCGGTTGAAAAATAATATATAAGATGCAGTTACAAGGTACAGAGGAAGGTTATTATCTTGTCTGTTTCTTTAATAATATTTTTTGTAAATTTGAGGCGTTTCCCAAAAGATAAAAACACCTAAATTCAAAACTTCATTAAGATTTTTCCATATTATTACAGTTATTCGGAAATTTAATGTAAATTTGTATCTAAAAAAAATAAGAATATGAAAAGAAATATTATTACAGTCATTATCGCAATTATTTTGTCGATAAATTACAGCCAGACACAGGCTTGTACAAATTTTTTGGTAACAAAAGGCGCATCCGCAACAGGTTCTACGTTTATTTCGTACAGCGCCGATTCTCACGTCTTATATGGCGAATTGTATTTTTGGGCTGCAGCAAAATATCCTGCAGGCTCAATGCTTAAAATTTATGAATGGGATACAAAAAAATATCTCGGCGAAATTGCTCAAGCAGCCGAAACTTATCGTGTGATAGGAAACATGAACGAATATTCGGTTGCAATAGGCGAAACAACTTACGGCGGACGGCATGAACTTGCAGGCAGCGGAATTATCGACTACGGAAGTCTTATATATATTACTCTGCAACGTTCGCGCAATGCTCGCGAAGCCATTAAAACCATTTGCGAACTGTTGAACACTTACGGCTATGCATCAGAAGGAGAATCGTTCTCGATAAGCGACCCGAATGAAGTTTGGATTCTCGAACTTATTGGCAAAGGCAAAGACGATAAAGGCGCTGTATGGGTTGCAGTTCGTATTCCCGATGGCTATGTTTCGGGACACGCAAATCATCCGCGCATAACAACATTTCCTCTCGAAGGCAAAAAAGTAAAAAATTCAATATCTTCAAAAAATATCAATAAAATATTTAATCCCGAAATAGAATTTGTTTATGCCGAAGATGTAATTTCGTTTGCACGCAAGGCAGGTTATTTCAGTGGAACAGATGCAGAGTTCAGTTTTTCGGATATTTATGCGCCTGTTGATTTCGGCGCAGCTCGCGCCTGTGAAGCCCGCGTATGGTCGTTTTTCAAACAGGTAAACAGTTCGATGTGGGAATACGAAGATTATGCTTTGGGACACAATCTCAAACATCGCATGCCTCTTTACATCAAGCCCGACAAAAAACTGTCGTTTGAAGATGTTAAAATTGCAATGCGCGACCATTACGAAGGTTCAAAAATGGATATGACAACCGACATTGGTGCGGGACCATTCAAGTGTCCTTATCGCTGGCGTCCTATGGAATTTGAATATGAAGGTAAAAAATACGTACATGAACGCGCAACGGCAACGCAGCAAACAGGCTTTTGGTTTATAGCCGAAGGACGCTCGTGGTTGCCAAATCCTGTCGGAGGAATATTATGGTTTGCCGTTGACGATGCATCAACATCATGCCTTACTCCGATATATTGCGGAATGACGAAAGTGCCCGAAGTTTTTGCCGTAGGCAACGGCGACATGCTTACATATTCCGACAAATCGGCATTCTGGCTGTTCAACAGAGTAACAAATTTTATATATTTGCGTTACGACAGGATAAGTAAAGATGTATTGACTGTTCAAAAAAACTTTGAAAGCGAATCCGAAAAACTGATTGACGATATAGATAAAAAAGCAAGTGCGCTCTATGCCGAAAATCCCGAAAAGGCAATAAATCTTATAACCGAATTTTCGTTGCAACGCGCACAGACATTGTTCGACAGATGGAAAGAATTGGATGGTTATTTACTTGTAAAATATATAGATGGTAATGTGAAAAAAGAAAAAGATGGAAAATTTGAACATACCGAAAATAATTATCCTGTAATGCCCGAACAACCTAAATTACCCGCATTTTGGATGAAAAAGATAGTTGAAGATAACGGCGAAATTTTGCAAATACCACAAGAAAATTGAATTTTGCTGTAATATAAAACCGAATATAATACAGGCGCATCGTAGCATTATTTAACGATGCGCCTGTTTATTTTATGTCTATCAGCCTGCTTTTTGTTTATTTCGCTACAAATATCAGTTTATCTCTTTTTATCAAACTACATTTTTTGATGAAAAACTTTGATTTTTATTTTTTTTTATACCTTTGCAGCCCGAAACTGAATGTTTTGGTAATTGAGCTATGGTGTAATGGCAGCACAACAGGTTTTGGTTCTGTTTGTCTTGGTTCGAATCCGAGTAGCTCAACAGTAAAACGCACAATCTGTTTTGTGCGTTTTTGCTTTTATAAAAGTCAATTTTATAATTCAGTGAAAATCAAATTCCGTCAAATATTTTCGTTAATATATAACTGCTCCTTAAAAAGGAGATAAAATATTTATTAATAAGTAATTATTCTCTCCTTAAAAATAAAAAAATCAGCAATAATATGACATTATTTCTGTCAATATATCCGGAAAGTTGAGATAAACATCCGAAAAGTTTAGTTCAACATTTGAAAAGGTTAGTTCAACATCTGAAAAGTTTAGTTCAACATCCAAAAAGTTTAGTTCAACATCCAAAAAGTTTAGTTCAACATTTGTCAATGAAAATGCCCCGTCAGGGACAAAATGTCGGTAGAAACATAATAGCCGCTGAGATTTTCGCGCGAAGCATTGTCGCTGACTTGAAACACCGTCGGCAACTCGCGCGACATGCATCTGTCTGCGTTTCTTTCTACCAATATTCTGTCCTTGACGGGACAGCAAGCATCATCAAACCTGACAGGTTTCCGAAACCTGTCAGGTTTAAAATGTCTGGTTATTAATTTTTTGTGTCTGGAAGTTTTACTTTTTTAAGGAGTAACTAATTATCAATAATACTAACCGATGATGGTTAAGTCTTTTTTTGTGGTGCTATTGCCTTTTTCAAAATATTTAAGAAGCCTAAAAATTAGTAGATCATTGCGCATCAGTTGATGTTAGGTTGTCCTGAAAGGACGTAATTTTCATAACCGCAGGTCAACGACCTGCGGGGAGAGAACGGCATACCTCTTCTGCCTGAAAGGCAGGACTTCTTAATCACTTGTCGCACCTTTCAGGTGCAGGTTCGTGAG
>JAISYZ010000115.1 GCA_031269545.1 Prevotellaceae bacterium | reverse complement strand
TATTCTTTGAAACAATTATAAGGACTAATATAACCTATTGTATTGTGATATATTAACCCGTCGGGTTTTTCTTTTTCCGTATGTTCTGTTTCCCATTTTTTTAATTCATTTGAATATATACTGCAATGAGGCCATACCGCAACAGAACCAGACCAATTTCTGTGACTTGTTTGAAAATATATTTCATAAACTATATCATTATCAGAAGATTTTTTATGCAATAATTGTCCTTTTTTTAGTGGCTTAAAACCATCTTCAATAAATGCCTTTGCAATCTCATTGCAACCATTTAAAAATATTTCTTTTGGTTTCATTTCTATATTATTTCTTAGTTTCTTATTTTTGTCAATATTTTTTATTCAATTATTTACAAAAAATTTTAGCCCCTATGTCGCATAACGTCCCACAGTATACGACGTTTTGGCAGGGCGAATAAGGGCTTTATTTTTCCTGCAACCTCATTTTTCAGGGCGAGGGGTGCTGTTATCCCTTTGTTTTCAATACTTTCCATCATTATCATTAACTTATTTATGGCTGCAAAGATACAACTTTTTGTCTGAACTGTGATTTTTGCCCCGAAAGCGCCATATAATCATAACAATCTTACGAATCCCAAAAATCAAAGTGCAGACAATTGGCAGCGAAGCATAAAGGTAAAAAATACTGCTGTCAAAGTATTATTATACAGCCACAACGCTGCTAAATTAGTTTATAATAAATATTTTTTGTCATCAACACGGCAACTTTAATAATAAATGATTAACTTTGCAAAAATTTTAGACAAAATATGTTTCACATAAAATTAAAAAATATTAATAACAAATAAAATTAAATTAAAAAATGAGTACAACTTGGATTATTGTAATTATTGTCGCAATTGTGATTATATTTGTAATCTCGCTTTATAATCGTTTGGTGCGTTATCGCAACAACCGCGAAAATGCTTTTGCCGACATAGATGTTCAACTTAAACAACGCCATGATCTTATACCTCAACTTGTAGAAACGGTAAAAGGTTATGCAAAACACGAAAGCGAAACTTTTATGAAAGTTACGCAAGCACGCACTGCCGCTATGGGCGCTCAAACTATTGACCAAAAGATAGATGCTGAAAATCAACTTACATCAGCATTGAGCGGTTTGAAAATTCAACTGGAAGCATATCCCGAATTGAAAGCCAATACAAACTTTTTGCAATTGCAGGAAGAAATGTCGGATATTGAGAATAAACTTGCTGCCGTACGCAGATATTTCAATTCGGCAACAAAAGAATACAACAATGCAGTTGAAACTTTTCCGGCAAATATTATTGCAGGAATGTTCGGTTTCAAACGCGAAAAAATGTTTGATGTTGGCGAACAGGAACGAATCAGACTTGATGAACCTCCAAAGGTAAGTTTTTAATCAACACTTATTAAAATTTACGCCTAAATGAAATATGTGGGAATACAAGCACAAAAAAGAGTAAATAACTTCAAATCAACATTATTGTTGATACTCTTTCCGTGTATAATACTTTTACTTGTCTGGATTTTTTTTCAAATCATTTATGGACAATTCGGTGATGAATACAGCAACTATGACGCAACAAACCAAGCAAACATGATGTTTGTCGAAGCGTTGCCCTGGGCTATCGGTATTTGTCTTGTTTGGTTTCTCATTGCATATTTTGCAAATACTGCAATAATAAATTTATCGACAGGCTCGCGTCCTCTCGAACGCAGAGATAACAAACGCATTTATAATCTTGTTGAAAATCTTTGTATTGCAAACAACATGAGTATGCCGAAAATCAATATTATAGATGACGATTCGCTTAATGCATTTGCAAGCGGAATAAACAAAAAAACTTTCACGGTAACACTTTCGCGAGGAATAATGAACAAACTTAATGATCAGGAACTTGAAGGTGTGATAGCGCACGAACTTACTCATATTCGCAATCGCGATGTGAAACTGCTGATTGTTTCAATTGTTTTTGTCGGTATATTTTCGTTTCTTACACAAATGCTTCTTCGCAGCTTGCTTTATGGGAATCGCCGAAGCAGCAGTAACAATAAAGGCGGCGGCGCGGTTGTTGTAGTTGTTGCTTTAATTCTTGCTGTCGTAGGTTATTTAATAACTATTATGATGCGATTTGCAATATCGCGAAAACGCGAATACATGGCAGATGCCGGCAGCGCGGAAATGACTAAAAATCCTTTGGCGCTGGCTTCGGCTTTACGAAAAATATCAACAGATTCGCGAATTGAAGCAGTAACACAAAAAGATGTTGCTCAGTTATTTATCGACAATCCTCTGAAAAAAGGAATTGCAGGTTTGTTTTCAACTCATCCGCCAATTGAAAAACGAATAAAAATCTTGGAACAGTTTTAAGTTTTGAATGTTTAATGAAAAAAATCGCCTCAGTCTTGGGACGATTTTTTGTTTTATACCAAAACGACATCAAAACAGCCTGAAATATCAATATATTTTATTGATAATCAATTTATATAAATTGTATTTTGATAACAGTTTGGTGTAAGGTTTATTTTATTATCAACGAAAAATAATCTAATCTTTGATGATAAACAAGCGACAATTTGAATTGAAAATCAACGCAGGCAAATGCGCCTCTAAATATTTTTGCAAATACTATTCAATTTTTATTACCTTTGTAAATTAATCGAGTAAAAATTTGAAAGTAAGAATATGAAAATAACTTTTTTCAAAATACCTAAACATCGTGTTTTCAACTATAAACCAAGATATTACGATGCAGATAAAGAAGAACTGAACGAGCGCATTCGTAAGATTGACGAAAGTGAAAAACAACAAAATAATGATGGCGAATACGTTTTTAAGCGTGAAAATATAGATTTCAGAAAGACAGCTCATGCTTCCAAACGCTCCGAAACAAAATTACCAAATAAACGACTTTTTATTTATGGTGCAATTTTGCTTTTTGCTGTCGCACTTTTGGCAACCGTGCGCAATATACCATATCTTTTCACAGGTTCTGAAAATCGCGAAAAGCATACAGAAAATACAAACGGTCTGGAAAAATACGAATGGGATCCCAATACTCAAATCGTAATTGTTGACGAAGACGAAGATGTTGATACAACTGAAAATACAAACGAACAATGATAAGAGTTTTACCTGACAGCGTTGCAAATCAAATAGCGGCGGGCGAAGTAATTCAACGTCCCGCTTCGGTTATAAAAGAATTGATTGAAAATTCGGTTGATGCTGGAAGTACGGCGATAAACATAATTGTGAAAGATGCAGGACGAACATTAATTCAAGTAACAGACAACGGTTCGGGAATGAGCGATACCGACGCCCGACTGTCGTTTGAACGGCACGCAACATCAAAAATATCTTCGGCTGACGATTTGCTGCAATTATATACTTTCGGTTTCCGCGGCGAAGCGCTGGCGTCAATTGCTTCTATTGCCGAAGTCGAACTCAAAACGCGGCGGCAGGAAGATGAAACAGGAACACAAATAATCATAAATGCATCCACACTTGTGAGCCAGGAAACAATAAGTTGTCCGGCAGGCTCATCCTTTTCGATACGAAATTTGTTTTTTAACGTTCCGGCAAGACGCAAATTTTTAAAATCGGATAGTGCTGAACTGAAACACATAATGAATGAATTTCAACGTGTTGCACTTTGCAATCCCAATATTGAATTTACGCTTACATCAAACGGAACAACAATATATAATTTACACAAAGGAAATATCCGACAGCGAATTACGGAAATTTTCGGAAAAAATACAGGCAACAGCCTCCTTTCGGTACATGTGGATACAAGTATCGCTAAAATTGAAGGTTATATAAGTAAACCCGAACAAACGCGAAAAACAACAAGCGAGCAGTTTTTCTTTGCAAACAACAGATTTTTCAAAAGCGCATATTTTCAAAAAGCCGTTATCAATGCTTATGAAAAATTAATTCAACCCGGTGCTTATCCGATATTTTTCCTGTATCTGACTGTAGAACCTGAAAATCTGGATGTAAATATTCATCCTACAAAGGTTGAAATAAAATTCAGCGAAGAACAGACAATATGGCAAATATTGAATGCAGCCGTACGCGAATCGCTGGGAAAATTCGCTCTCGCTCCGCAAATTGATTTCGACACCGAAAACCGCATTGATATTCCCGTATTGATGCCCGACACAAAAATAGCAGTTCCCAAACTGACTGTTGACGAAACGTTCAATCCTTTTGAAGACGGAAAGAAAAACAGCGGATTCAAAGCGGAAAAAATTGATTCAAACTGGCAAAAAATGTACGAAGGAACAGAAATGTTTGAATCGGAAAAAAAAGATGACAGCGACAACATTCCTAAATTATTTACTTCGCCGCAATCGCTTACGGAAAAATTTATGCAGATAAAAGATCAATATATATGCACAAATTCAAAGTCGGGATTGATGATAATTGACCAAAAACGCGCACATCAAAGAATATTGTTTGAACAGTTTTTGAATGGACTTGAATCGGCAAACAGTTGCGTGCAGCAGGAAGTTTTTCCGCAAACAATTGAGTTGAGCGCAATGGATTTTATAATAATTTCGGAACATATTGACAATCTGTACAAATTAGGTTTTGATATTAGAATTTTCGGGAAAAATACGGTAGTGGTTTACGGACTTCCTGCCGATATTGAAAATGCCAAAAGCGAAGATATTGTTCGTGCAATAATTGACGATTTGAAAGACGAAACAAGAAATTTTGAAAAAAAAAGCAAGGAACGGCTGGCTCTGACACTGTCAAAAATTTCGGCAACAGGAAACAAAATATTAAGCGTCGAAGAAATGAACAGTATTGTCGGTAAACTGTTATCGTGCAACAACCCTAATATTTGTCCCGAAGGCAGACCGACATTGACAATTATATCATTTGATGAAATAAAAACACGATTTTAAAATAACAAAATGAGTTACACAACAAATACAATTTTCGACAAATCAACACCTGTTGTAACAAACATAATAATTATAAACGTGTTGATGCTGATAGCAAGCAACGCATTCAACCTTTACAGTTTTGCTCTTTTTTATCCATCATCGCCGTTTTTTCAACCTTATCAGTTTGTAACGCACATGTTTATGCATGGAGGAATTTTTCATTTGATATTCAACATGTATGCTTTATGGATGTTCGGTAAAATTCTCGAAAAAGTTTGGGGTTCACAGCGATTTTTTATATATTATTTTGCTACGGGACTTGGCGCGGCTGCTGTTTATACGCTTATAAACTATTTTATGCTAAATTCTATTGAATCGCATATCGAACCTGCGCTTATTGATAACATGAGATCGTTACTCGAAAGCCATCGGGAACTAATTGATAAAACTTCTTATATACAACATTGGTACAAGATTATGAACATTCCTGTGGTTGGAGCATCGGGAGCGGTTTTTGGCGTTTTGCTCGGATTTGGAATGTTGTTTCCGAACACGGTTCTGCGATTGCTGTTTCCGCCGATAGCGTTGAAGGCAAAATATTTTGTAATGATTTACGGAGCAATAGAACTTTATTTGGCAATCAACAACCCTGTCGGTGGCGGAATAGCGCACACTGCACATTTGGGCGGAATGATTTTCGGATTCATACTTATAAAACTGTGGCGTAAAAAACGAAATGTTTTTTATTAACAAATTCAACTAAACTCAACTGAAAAGTTTAACGCCGCTAAATAACACAATATTACTTATCTGTTCTTTAAAAAGAACGTAATATATTTATTAATAAGCAATTATGAATGAAAATCAGGTGAGAAAATTGCAAGGCTTTGCTCAATACGAGCTAAAACCCTGCAACTATTTTTAGAATATTATTCCAGAATCATTAAATCAAACAAATATAGTTCAGCCAACAAATGCTTTGCAATTGTCCCTGACGGGACAGAATATTGGTAGAAAAAAGCGCGGTGGAGTACATTTCGCGCGAGTTACCGACTGTTTTTCATGTCATCGACAATGCTTCGCGCGAAAATATCGGCGGCAATTATGTTTCTATCAACGTTTTGTCCCTGACTGGACAATTGTACTGTTCACGATGTCAAAGAGGCGATTGATAAATCGTTAATGAAAACAAAAAATCGTGAAAATAAAGAAGATTTAGATACGCTGTTAGCATTTAATTTTCAACTGTACGATAACGCAATTTATAGCCGAGCATAGTATATAAATCAGCAGATTAGACAACTTGCAAACGTTGAATAATTTACAAAATTATCACTTGCATTTTGTCAATACCAATGCTGTTCTGCTCGGAAGATAAAGTTTCAACATGTCTGTTCCGTTTTCGCGTTTGGTTGAGTGAATAATATTATCGTCGTTGCGCTTGAAACCGTAAAAGTTTTCACTGTCGCTGTCGAGTATTACTTTATATTTTCCTCTTGCCATTTCAAATCCGTAATCCGTATATGATTGAGTTGGATTGAAATTAAATGCGAAAATCAGTTCATTTCGCTCAAAAACAAGAACATGATCGCTATTATTACATACAATTTGTTGCGGACGTTTTGAAAATATATTGTGCGCCTTGACAAGTTTTATCATACTTTCATCAAAATTGCGAAGATATTGATATTTCAATAATTCATCATCTACAAGATGCCATTGACGACGAGCATAATGATAACTGAAATTATTTCCTTCTCGTGGAAAATCAATCCATTCGGGATGTCCAAATTCATTTCCCATAAAATTGAGATAACCTCCGCCTGCAAGCGCAACTGTTATCAGGCATATCATTTTGTGTAAGGCAATTCCTCTGTCGATAACAATACTCGGCGTAAAAACACTCATCGACGAATACATTTCTTTGTCGGCTAATCGAAACATTACCGTTTTGTCGCCAACCATTGCCTGGTCATGACATTCTGCATAACTTATGGTGTTTTCTTCGACTCGCTTGTCGGACATGCGGAAAAATATATCGCCGACAATCCAATCTTCATCGCGGCGTTCGCTGATTACTTTCGACCAAAAGTCTGCTACACCCATCGACATTCTGAAATCGAAACCGATGCCTCCGAATTGTTGTGATATTGCCATTCCGGGCATTCCGCTGACATCTTCGGCTATTGTAATGGCTTTCGGATTCAACGAATGTATAAGTTTATTTGCAAGGTACAAATATGTAATTGCATCTTCATCCTGATTTCCATCAAAATATAAGCGATAATCGCCAAAATCAACTCCCAAACCGTGATGCGTATAAATCATACTTGTAACGCCATCAAAACGAAAACCGTCAAATTTATATTCTTCAAGCCAATACTTACAGTTTGAAAGCAAAAAGTGAATTACTTCGTTTTTTGCATAATCAAAACAGCGCGAATCCCAAACAGGATGATTGCCGCGTTCTCCTTTATGAAAATATTGATATTCTGTTCCGTCAAAACAGCTTAATCCTTCGTTTTCGTTTTTTACCGAGTGTGAATGAACTATATCAAGAACGACAGCAATGCCTTCGCCATGTGCGGCATCAATAAGTTGTTTCAATTCGTCAGGATCGCCAAATCGTGATGATGGCGCAAAAAAGTTAGAAACCTGATAACCAAACGATCCGTAATAAGGATGCTCTTGAATTGCCATGAGTTGAATAACATTATAGCCAAGTTGTTTTATTCGCGGTAAAATATTTTGTCTGAACTCGTTATATGTTGATATTTTAGGCTCTTCGCTGCTCATTCCTACATGAACTTCGTAAATCAGCGGATTTTTTACAGGTTCAGGAACTTTGTTTTTGAATTTATATTTCGCTTCGGTATGCCAAACCTGAGCGGTTGCAATGTGTGTTTGTTCATCAAAAATTACGCGCTGCGCATACGATGGAATACGTTCGCCCGAACCGCCGTTCCATTCTACATAAAATTTATATAAATCAAGATGGTTAAACAGCGAATTTACAAAAACGCCTTCCCAAATGCCGTTTCCAAGGTTTTTAAGTTTATATTTTTGCTGTGGTTTCCAATTAGAAAATTCACCGATGATGAAAATATTTGTTGCATTCGGCGCCCATTCGCGAATAATCCAATTATTGGCAATATTATGCAGCCCAAAATAAAGATAGCCATTAGCAAAATCAGAAATTGACATTCCATTGGTAATATCTCTTTCTTTCATTTGCATTTCTTCGAAACGGCGATTAATAGTCCGCTCGAAAGGAATCAAAAAAGGATCTATTTCTGTTAATTGCGAAATTTTCATGTAATTAATTTGGCGCAAATGTAATAAAAATAAACAAATACACGAAATAATTTGAAAATTTAATTGTAGGTCGCTGATAATGTTTGCATAATAATGTTACAAAATGCAATGTTTTATACAAAAATAATTTACATCTATGAAATTAATATAGAATAAATTCAAAAATGAGTTCAAATGATGTAAATGTATCAGCCTGCTCACTCGCTTGAAGTCAATCATGTCGAAAATGTCTGAAATATATCAGGACTGACGGCGATTTCAAAACCATATTATCCTCACTATGAATGAAGTTGAGGATAGTTTGTATAATGCTGTTAATACATTTTTATCCGATAGACAAACGATAAAATTTATCACCGCTTTCGACTGGATTAAAATAACTTTTTAAGGCTGTTTGATGACGTTTTTGTAATCTATTGAAAAACACCAGATTCGTGCATTAGCGATACTCGAAAAATAAATTTTTTAATAGTCAAATCGTTTTTCGATTACAGCCCAATCGAGAATATTCCAGAAACTTGAAACATAATCAGCCTTGCGGCATGGATAGTCGAAATAGTATGCGTGTTCCCAAACATCGCAAATAAGCAATGGTTTATAATTTTTTGTAATAGGATTTCCTGCATTGGCTTCTTGCGTGATTATCAATGTTCCATCTTCTTTTTGCGAGAGCCAGGTATTGCCCGAACCAATAAACGAAATTACGGCTTTATCAAATTTATGTTTAAATTCTCCTATCGAACCAAACGATTTGTTTATTGTCGAAAGTAAATTGCCTTCGGGCGTGATTTTGGGAGTTGGAGATAACTGTCCAAAGTAAAGCATGTGATTCAGAACTTGCGCTGCAGTGTAATACAAAACGCTGTTTTGCTTGGCAAACTTTTTTATAATAGCCGACAAGTTGGTGTTAACAACTTGAAAATCATCTGTCAATCTATTAAAACAATTTACATGAAAACGAAACAGTTTTTCGTAATGAAGCTCCATTGTTTGTGCGCTTATGTACGGTTCAAGAGCATCTTTTTCATATCTTAACATTGGTAATTCAAATATCATAATCTTTAATTTTTATATATTATGGCGTACAAATTTACGAAAAAAAAAGGTATCTGAAAATTATATTTTAAATATTTTGCATTTATTGGACAGAAAAAGTGTGTTTTAATCATTAGAACTGCCAAATTTTGAATAAGTTATAACAATATTTATAATAAAAGTTAAAATAAACAAGAAAAGTTAAAAATATTGTAAAACCTGATTTTTGACTTATAAAAATCAAAAACATTAAATCTAATTATCAATAAAAATATAAAATTTAATCATTAAAAATCAATTTAATTATAAATCCATATTTTAATATTTTAAACAAAATTATAACAAACACATTTGTCATTATATTTTTTGGGGCTATGGTAAGCAATGTTTTTTCATGTTTTCAGAGAAAATAGTACTTTTGCAAAAATAAAAAATATGAACACAGTTCTCGAAATTGACAAGTTAAGCAAACATTTCGGCTCGCTGGTTGCTGTTGACGACATTAGTTTTTCGGTTGAAAAAGGAAACGTTTACGGACTTCTCGGACCTAACGGCAGCGGTAAAACGACAACGCTCGGAATGATTCTTAACGTTGTAAATCCTACAAAAGGAACATGGCGCTGGTTTGGCAAAACGCACAGTTCCGATTCGCTGAAAAAAATAGGCGCAATAATAGAACGTCCAAATTTTTATCCGTATCTGTCGGCGGCAAAAAATCTGGAAATAGTTGCAACAATCAAGCAGATTCCGTTTTCGCGAATTGATGAAAAATTAGAACTTGTTGATTTGCTGCATCGAAAAAACGACAGATTTTCAGCATTTTCGCTGGGAATGAAACAGCGTTTGGCAATCGCCGCCGCACTTCTGAACAATCCAGAAGCGCTTATTCTTGACGAACCAACCAATGGACTTGATCCACAGGGAATTATAAAAATTCGCGAAATTATAAAACAAATTGCCAATATGGGAACAACAATCATCCTTGCAAGTCATTTGCTCGACGAAGTCGAAAAAATTTGCTCGCATGTGGTTGTACTCAATAAAGGCAAAAGTATTTATTGCGGAGCGGTCGAAAAAATGTCAAACGAACTTGGATATTTTGAACTCGGAACAGCAGATATCGACGAACTTGTCAATACTCTCGCAAACATGCCGTACTTTGAAAAAATTACACGCAATCAAAAGCTTGTTTCAGCAACATTAAAAACCGATTTGAATGCCGAAGAATTAAACAGAATGCTTGTAAATCAGGGAATTTTCTTAAATCATTTGGTAAAACGCAAAGATAATCTCGAACAACAATTTCTTAATCTTATAAAAAATGAAACAGATATTACGATTAATAACAATAGAATGGCGTAAAATATACAGTTACAAAACTGCCCGAGTATCTATCATTCTGTACTTTGCTTTACTTGCGGCAATGGGATATTTGGTAACAGTCATAGAACCATCGTTTAACAATATTTCCATTGAGTTGGCGAAACTTGGAGCCTATCTTTTTCCATACGTTTGGCAAAACATAACATATTTCGCCGATTTTGGCTCTATATGCCTTGGAATAATTATAATTACAAATATAACAAACGAATACACGTATCGTACAATAAAACAAAATCTTATTGATGGTTTGACTAAAAAAGAATTTTTGCTGTCAAAATTACTTGTAAGTCTGATTTTTGCAGTTTTATCGACCTTAATTGTTTTCATTGCCTGTTTGATATTAGGTTTGGCATATACGGAAAATCCCGATTCAATTTTCAAAGGCGTTGAATTTGTATTGGGATATTTTTTGAAATTGAGCGTATTTTTCTCGTTTTGCACCTTACTTGCCGTTTTGGTACGCAAGTCGGGATTTGCTTTCATGCTTGTAATTTTGTGGAGATTTGGAGAAACAATTATTTTGGGAATAGAAAAATTTGGCTCTCATTCAAGTTTCTATCTATCAAATCTGTTACCGGGAAATGCAGCAGCAAATTTGCTGCCTTTTCCGAGTATAAAACTTCAAAATTTTATTACGGGAGAGCCTATATTTGCTTTGGGCGAATTTCAAGCCGAATATTGCATTGCTGCAATCGTTTATATGGCAATTTTCATATTTTTATCATATCGTTTACTCAAAAAAAGAGATTTGTAAGAGAATATCGAATGGTTGGGTTAGCGCATTTAAAATTTAATCACCTAATTTATAAATGTTTGGAAATTTGATTTTTTTGCAAAATGACACAATATTTCAATATGTAATTCATCTATTGACATTGTTATATGTCTTTAATGTGTTAACGCCGATATTTCAGATGAAAATTACATAGAAGTCAGAAAAAAATCTGTAACTTTCTCCTATAAATTTTGTAAAATATTTTTATTCGTTTGTGTGTAATGAGAATTTTATGCTAACTTTGCACCGTACAAGATTATATCGAAATGCTTACAAAAGAATACGTTATAGAACTGAAACACAGGGGAAACGGCGATATAGCAACCCTCATAAACGCTCAGCGGGATGTGGGAAGTATTGTATTTATTCTTGAAAGTTTGGGACAGTTGCCGAATGATTTTCAAGCGGATTTCTTGTACAATCTGTTAAATCACAATCATGCACAGGTTAGATTGCATGCCGTAAAAAATATTGGGAAACTTAACGGAAAATCCGACATAAATCCATTGATTTCACTTTATAAAAATGAAACAGATACGAGTGTAAAACGTGAAATTGTATCTTCAATCGGTCGGCAGCGAAAATGCGTAAATAAACCGTTGCTTTACGATTTTTTGAATGACGAAGACCCTAA
>JAISYZ010000114.1 GCA_031269545.1 Prevotellaceae bacterium | reverse complement strand
GGCGTGGATGCAACTGTTTATACCACATCGGTCTCGGCTCAGTTTCAACTCGATGTGCAGAAACACAATGCTCAGTATCCTGCTGTTACCGTCAAAACATTTACACGTTCGCACGACCGTTTTCTTCTCATCGACAACGATGTATATCATATCGGAGCTTCGTTAAAGGATTCAGGCAAAAAAATGTTTGCGTTTTCTAAAATGATTATAAAATCTAAAATCTTGTTACAGAATCTGATTTGAAAGATATAAAAAGTAGAGGTTGTCCCCAAGTAAAAGAACAACCTCTTAATAATTCTGTTAATTAATTAATGTTTCCCGTTCGCTATTATTCTGTTTTTAACGTCTTGATGAAATTTTGTTTCAGCAAGAAAAATTCTTTCAACGAATATACTTTGCCATCAGGCGACTGTTTGTATTTTTCGAATAATTCGTTAATAGCTTCCGATTTTTCGATGTTTTTAATTTCCGTAACAAATGTAGTACTGAAAAAATCATTCGCTTCAAATACAAGCCCGAAAAGACCTTGAAAATATCCGGGTCCCCTGTTTGTTGAAATTTCCGATGAAAACCAGACAGATATTTCGGGACCGTCTTTAATTATCGCATTCTGACAGTTACGTTCATTAACAGTCTTTGTTTCATCCAATATATCCCATTCTATATTAGACAGTTTGTCTTTAATAATAATGGTAGATTTCATAAATGATTCTTCGGCAATCATTTCTCCATCGGAATTGGTGTAAACAAATTCTATTTGCCCTGGCGATGATACACCGGGTTCAGAATGTAGCGAATCCAAAACAATCTTTCAACTTAAAAATTAAAAAACAATTATATCAATATTGAAAACATTTTTTATATCTTTGCGGCAAAAATATAACAGGCAACATTATGCTTGAAATTAGAGATAATTAATTAAAAAACAACTTAATATGAGAAGAATTATTTACATTATGGTAGCATCTGTTTTGACTGTTTCGTGCAGCGATGACAGGATTAACAAAATCCTCGACTATGCGGAAAACATTGTCGTCAGCCGACCCGACAGCGCTTTGATACTGCTTGATTCAATTAAGAATCCGTATAACCAGACTAATTTTCAACGTGCGCGACATAAAATACTCACTCTGTATGCTAAAGATTTATCTTTTAAAGATATTTCACTCGACACCATGATTTTTCAAACAATAGATTACCTGAAAACAGCGAATAATCCCAAGTATCTGGCATTAGCCGAATACTGTCTGGGGCGAATATATCAGGCGCAGGATAAGAACGACCGTGCTTTGCAATTATACCTGAACGCAAAGGTTACCGCCGAAAGTTCGGATAACGATAATATAAAAGGACTGATTTACTTTTATATCGGACAACAGTATTATATTCAAAGAAAATACGACGAAGCAATTGATAATTTCAAGTCCGCTTTGGAATATTTTAGCAAATCGAAAGATAATTACAAGAGAGTAATGGCTGTCCTGAATAAACTTGGCAGCAGTTTTTTAATTGCAAATAAAAAAGACAGCGCTATGACATGTTATAACGAAGCTCTCCAATACGCCAAAATCGCACAGGATTCCGCCGGCATAATGCAAAATCGGGGAGCGGCGCATTTAATGCTGAATGAACTCGACAATGCTAAACAGCAGTTGTTGCAATCGTTGAAATTAAATTCGGATTCGACTTTGCAAAGTCAAATCTATTTGAATCTAAGCAAAGTATATGAAAAAGAAAGAATGACAGATTCTATCGTATATTTTGCAAATCTCGCCCTACAATTCACGAAAGACAATAATTACACTTTAGCGAACATCAATAATATATTGTCGAACGTTGAAAGAGAAAGAGGCAACTACGAAAAAGCCTGTAGATATTATAAACAATACACAAACTGTATAATAAAAACATACAATAACATTCACAAATATAATATATTGGAAACAGAAGCGAAACACAAATTAAACGTGTTTCAAAACAAGCATGCAACTTATAAATTACGCAGTACGATTCTATATATAATATTATTAGCGGGAATTATACTTTTAAGCATACTGAGTTATAGGATGAAACGTAAATTCGCCAAAACAATTAATGCTGTTTTAGCAAAAACACAGTCTGAAATGAAAAGTTTGGAAGAATCGACCGCTGTAACATTAGAAAAATTTAATAAGGAATTATCAGAAACTAAAGATATTTTGAAAAAAACACAGTTTAAACTTAATGAAAAGGAAAATTTGACGGATTTACAGTTAAAAGTATTGAATAAGATTTATGATGTTATTGACTCAACAACCAAACAGGATATTCAAGATTTAAAGGGACTTAGAACATATTTTAAAGCCAAAGTGTTTGATATATACTATAAATGGGAAGACATTTATAATGCGGAAAAACCTGTATTTGATAAAATACAAAAAATGTATCCGCAACTCAACAAGACGGAATATAAAATAGCCTGTCTTGATTATATGGAGTACACTAACTTGATGATTTCTTTTATTTTATCCATAACATCAATTGCTCAATTTAAAACAAAAATCCGTTCCAAAATAGGCATTGAATCCGAAGGTAATATTAGCAAATTTATCGCCGAAAAAATAGAATTAGACACTGATTTGGAACCGGAATCGGGGCTATAAAAAATCTGTGCAGTTTTATATCTTGTTTAATTTTTATTTCATAAAAGTTGCAATGTCAAATAATTACAAAAAGGGCGGGGTTACATTTTATTTAACAACGATACATTTTCCAAACAAATGATATATATTAGCACCTGATTTTTGTTTAATCTTTTAAAACGAATGAAATGAAAAAAGGTAAAAAATTAGGGGGTTTAATCGGAGTAATAAGTCTAACCGTTATTGTCGCAACGTTGAACCTGCATTTAAATATGCAAAAAACAAAGACTAATGTTTCGTTGATAAATATTGAAGCATTGACCGATGAATGGG
>JAISYZ010000062.1 GCA_031269545.1 Prevotellaceae bacterium | reverse complement strand
CGACCTGTCGGTAATGCAGCACGCCGACCATCACAGCCTCGAAATGACAACGCGCTACGCTAACCACCACGACCCGAATTTGGTAAATAAAATTTATGAGAATGCACCGGAATTTTAATAAGGCAATCCAAAATTAACCGGCAAATCCGCGTATTCTTCATATACTTTTTCTGCGTATTTTTCTACTTTTCGATTTTCTGAAAAAATATCTTTGTATTTTAATTCGTTGTCTCTCGGCTTGTATTTTTGTATTAGTTTTTTTTCTAAAACATAAGCCTGTTTTTTTGTACAATATACAATTCTAACCGTGTATTTTTTTCGATTTAATGTACTTTTGTACGATACTACATCTTGAAATTTATGATTCCAAGATTGAAAATGCCTATACATGGTTTTATATAAATTGTAGCCTGAATAACCTATATACACAATTTTTTCATTTTCTTTGATGATATAAACCCCTGTACGATTTAAAGATTCCCTAAACGTCGCCTTTCCGTCTTTTTGGTAGGGAGGTAGAAATTTATAGACTTTCATATTATTATACTTTTTCTTTTTACTATCATTTTTTTTGGAGCTTCTACGCTCATCGGCTCGGAGCTTCATTTTTTTGCTATCATTTTTTTTTGTATTTTTGCGGCGTGTTTTAGCGCAACGATTACGTGAAATTAACACTACTACCTTTTTGGCGCGGATTGGTAAAAATCAAAATTTTTGATTTTGATTTTAAGGCGGTGCTTCTCATCGGAAGCGCCGTTTTTATTAAATAAAATTCATGCTTATCATTAAATATTAGTTGCATTGCAGCTATATTTTGACTGTTTTTTGTTTCTTTAAAAATTACAAGTAAGTAAGAATCATTGTTTTTATCGTAATATATTCTATTATAATTAGATATGATATATTGTATATATTCAATAGGGGTTAATCCTATCTTAATAATTTCTTTATAATGTTTATTTACTACATGTTGTACGTGCTTTTTATCTATCATAATATAAGCAGATTTTATATGCGCTTTTTTAGAAATCGTCATAGTAATTCTACCTAATGTTATGTAATCAGAATTTATATTTTTAATCATCACTCAAAAAATTCATAAACTGTTCGCACCGGCAACGCTTTTTTGCTATCATTTTTCCGTTACCTGTGCCGGACTTAAGCGCGTTTTTGCTATCATTTTTTAGTCGTTCTTATTGACAAATAGATTAGAGCCACTATTACTATTGTGAGTGTAGCTATTGCCGACACTATAAGCCATTTTTTTTTTGGTTTAGTTGAAAGTGCGGCTTGTCAATGAATGTCTTCCAATCGCCGCCCCACTCTATTATAGCACATTGCAAGGCAGCCTGTTTCTTCATTTCAGCGGCTAATTGCTCGAATTTTGTATTGTCAATTGAGCCGTTCACGATTGGGTACAAATCTACAGCATAACCTGTAATGTGTTTACTGTACATCGTTTTACTTTTACCTTCCGCTACATACTTTTGTTGCGTTTCAATTGTTCGTAGCCCTTCCGATACGGTAACGTCAAAATTGAGTTGCTCAACGGCTTTTTCCGTAATATCTACAAGCGATTCATTTACGCCTTCTAATCGTTCTTTATGTAATAAGTTTCCCATAGTTTATGTTATTTAATTTTTATATTCATACTGTCTATTGATAATGTGTAGGTGCGCTCCTGTGGCATGTTTATTGTTCCCTTGTTGTATCGTCCGTGTATTACACTTTTACTTTTATCCGTAACTTGCAATTTAACATCAAAAAGTGTCATACGGCGGGCAAGCAAACTATCAATTACCTGTGTTTGCTCT
Source organism: Prevotellaceae bacterium (assembly GCA_031269545.1). GTDB lineage: Bacteria > Bacteroidota > Bacteroidia > Bacteroidales > UBA932 > JAIRKV01. Next base: position 2,006 of record JAISYZ010000062.1, on the reverse strand, counting down.
TTTACTTGAAATTTTAAAGATGATACGTGCTTACAACTTTCAAAATAGAGGCCTGATAAGGTGATTATTGCGCCGACCAATAACGCATATATAGCAATTTTAATCCAAATTTTCATAGTTCCAAGTTTTTACATTTCGGGCATTTTTTTATGATTATATACCTGATTCTATTGTATTCTTCAACGTAATAATCTAATTTCTCTTTCATGTCATCAAATAAGGTATCGTAAAATTCGAGTTTTTGCTTCATCGCGTCAATCTCAGAAATTAACGTGCTGGCGTTTCCCTTCCTTTTGGTGAATTTTATTGTTATTAAAAAAGTAGCAAAACTTATGATCCCGCCGCCGGTGATGAAGGAAATTATGAAGGGGATGATTGCTTTCATGTTTTATGCCCAATTAAAATCAGAAGAAAATGTTAGAAAACTATAATTCATATCATTTAAAGCTCGGAAAGTAAATTTTTTAATTGCATCTTTTTCTAATGTACATACATTTTCATTCATAAAAAGAAATGAATTTTCCGCGCTAAATATTAAATCAATCTTTTGATGTGACGAATTACGTATATAAAATTCACGCTCCAAAGAATCGGGGTTTTTTGCTATTAGAATTTCTCTATGATCATCTTCATTAAGTAAATCAAAAAAAGGGATAATATTAAATTGGGTTAATGATATATAATCTATATTATATTCAGGCTGTTCTTCATCATATTCTACATGTGCATCGGCCAACTCAATAATATAACCTACTTTGCTATTTATATATTTTGTTAAACCTTTACCTGTATTTAATATTCTCTGTAACATATAATTTTCATCGCTTCTATCGCCATACAAGTCTATTCCATTAATTTTTGGCCTATTTTTCAAATTCATGTAATCTAATTCAATATCAGCATCTTTCCATCTAAAGGCATTATCTATTTTCTTTTTCATTTTTTCGTCCATACTAATTTTATTTTAGATTTTTATAAAGTATCCATCCGGCTAACATTAAGGATATTACGGCGCCGGTTATTTCAATGTATTTCATAAGTTTTTTTTTTTATCGTACTCTTTTAAGTTGTATTTGTTAATAATCGAAATTAACGAATTGGCATAATTTGCTGAAGTGGCATATCCTGCATTTTGCAAGGCCACAGCCTGTTCTTCTGGGGTTTTGGCCGCTAAAACTACATCGTAACGCGACAGTGTAAGCAATAAATTGGCGTGGTCTTTAATGCTATCGCTTAACGAGTTGTAGGCTCGAAACCACTGCTGAACAATTCCCTGCCCGGCTTCTGTGGTGGTGGCTAATACCTTGTCGCCTTTCCAGTATTCGTTAACATCACCGGTGGCTTTAATTCCAAACATATTATTAGCTTCATCAATGGTAGATTCTCCCCAACCTGTTTCAAGTGCCGCCTGTGCAATAGCGACACTTGGAAACAACGGGGTGTATTCAGTTGAAAGAATAATAGCTAAGCTATATTTGCGAATAAAGTCTTGCGGGTTCATTTTACAATTTTTTTAGAGATTATAATAAGAAGGACTCCCACAAGTAGAGCACCGCCAAGCAGGTAGCTAACGGTGATCATATCAAGTCCTATTTCAAATTTTAAGGATTTATCGCCTGAAATAATATCAAGTAATCCTCTATCTTCTGTGTTTGTTGTTGCCATTATGCTAATGATTTTAATTTGTTCGTAAATGCAGTTGAAGGTACTGAAGTAAACGATATACCTTTTGCTGTTTCTAATATTTCCGAATATTGATTTTCATTCACCGAATTAATCCCGAAAAGGCGCAGCATAGTAGCTTCTGTTTTATCGCCCCAGATTCCATCTTCAACCAATGGAAGATATGGAATTGTGTTATGGTAGTTACAGGTACGCTGTAGATTTGTTGTGCGCGTCCCTTTGCTTCCTTTTTTCAAAGGAAAATTATCTGTCGCCGAACTTGACCCTACAGAGCTACCAGAACTTCCCGTACTATTGTTGTTGCCGGTTTCGTTTTCAAGTTT
>JAISYZ010000204.1 GCA_031269545.1 Prevotellaceae bacterium | reverse complement strand
TCTTCGTAAATTCTTTCGTGCCTGTATTCGTCATAAACAGGATTAACAGTTAGTTGCAGTGTAGTTACGCTGTCGCAATTTTTGGATGTTGTCAAATCGTGTACATACGTGAAAATTCCGCGCTGGGCGGCTGCAATATAAAATCCGTAATCGCTGTAATATTCATTTTGACAGATTGCGGCTTTTATTGTATCATGATAAGAATGATTTACAGTGAGAAGCAAAGTTGTGATGCTGTCGCAACCTTGCGCTGTTGTTTCGTCATTTACAAATGTGAAGTTCCCCGACTGTAAAGGCGTTTCATTAAAATTGTATTGATTATATACTTCTCCCAAACAGATTGTATCAATGATTGTATCGTAATACACAGGATTAACAGTAAGTAACAATGTTGTAATGCTGTCGCAACCGTTTACTGATGTTTCATTGTTTACGAAAGTGTAATATCCCGTCTGTGTTGGCGTTATTTCAAAATTATAATCGTTGTAACTTTCTCCAAGACATATTGCTGCGTTTATTGTATCGTCATATACAGGATGAACTGTTAACTGCAATATTTTTATGCTGTCGCAGTTTAATAATGTTGTGAAGTTTTTTGTATAATATAAAGTTCCTGTATCTGTTGGAGTTAAATCAATAAAATTCTCGTCCCCGTAACTTTCGCCCAGACATATTTCTATCTGTAATGTATCATGATACGAAGGTTTGACAAATAAATTCAATATCATTAAACTGTCGCAACCGTTGATTGTTGTGTCGTCATCTATAAATGTGAAGTTCCCCGACTGTAAAGGTGTTTCATTAAAATTGTATTGATCATATACCTCTCCTAAGCAGATTGTATCAATGATTGTATCGTTGTATGTTTGATTTACTGTTAAATGCAATCGTATTATACTGTCGCAACCGCCGATGACTGTCGGTGTATTGACAGAATCGATTACTATACCTGCCTGTGTCGGTATTGTATCAAAGTTATCATCTTCATAACTTCCGCCTAAACATATTGTTGCATATATTGTAGTGTCATATACGGGATGAACTGTTAATTGCAAGGTAATAATGCTGTCGCAGTTTAATGCTGTTTTCAAATTTCGTGAATCATATACAGTTCCTGTATCTGTTGGAGTTAAATTAAAATCGGTGTCCTCATAACTTTCGCCCAGACATATTTCTCTTATTAATGTGTCGTTATACGAAGGTCTGACAATTAAATTTAATGTCATTAAACTGTCGCAGCCGTTTACTGTGGTATCGTAATGTGTGCAGATTACTGTTCCCGCCTGTGTCGGTATTGTATCAAAATTATAATGATTATACCTTTCTCCCAAACATATTGCTGCTTTTATTGTATCATCGTATGTGGGATGAACTGTAAGATGCAATGTTATTATGCTGTCGCAATTATTAGATGTCTTATATCCTTTATCTTGAAATATTTCTATTGCTCCTTCAGAACAAATATTAAATCCATTTTCCTGATAGCATCCGCCTGCGCACATTTCTACATTAATTGTGTCATGATATGACGGATTTACAGTTAAATTTAATGTAAAGATACTGTCGCAACCTATTGTTGTGGTATAATCGTGTGTCAGGCTTATAAATCCAGCCTGTGTCGGTATTGTGTCAAAATTATCATCAAAATATCTTTTACCCAGACATATCATTGTATCTATTGTATCGTAATATGGTATATCAACGCCAAATGTTGACGAAAGTGTAATCGTATCGTTTTCCATATCAAGAACTTCGATATAAACGTTATGAATGCCGATTGGCAGCGTGCCGCTCCATTCCAAAGTATCTCTTACTGAAACCTGTTCTACACTGTCAATAAACCATTTAAGATAACCGGGCGTTGAACTCATTGCATACTGTATGGATGCTCTGAAATTTACAGCCGTATCACATATAATATCTTCATCCAAATCCTGATAGTGAACGTTATTTACATAGAATGCGGCATCTAAATCGCGCGAAGCCGAACCTGACAGATAATAATATGATTCGGCATCGCCGATACCATAACCCATTACTGTTAATCCATTTGGATTGGCAAAATAATAAGCATCCGTTGTATTATATAAAGGCAGCGAATAAAATGAAAAATTTGAAATCGCATTATCGCACCATTGTCCTCCTGTCAAACTTGTTGAAGGATTTATTCCTATTGCCATTGTCGTTTGACCTTTTGTTGCCGTTGGCGTTACTACTAATGCGTAATGACTGTGCAAAGCAGAATTTCCACCGGGTATAAACGGAGCAATGAGAGCGCCGTTTATTGCCTGTTCTATCGGCGGAACCCAGGCTATAGCAGGATCTCCGGCGTCAACTAAAAGATAAGGAGGAGTAGAATTATAATATCCTATTAAATAAGTACATACGCCAACAGGTTTATTGGATGATATATAACATCCGCAATTATCAAGAGTTGTTACCAGTTCTACAAATTGTCCTCTGTCAAGATTTAATGAATTTTGACTGTATCCTCCATTATCAGTTACAATTGTTCCTCCTGATTGGGTTATTACCGTACTGTCCTGTGATGCAACAATTCTTATACGTTCTACGCCTCGATGCGTAACGGGAACCAAAAAATTATTTCCCCATTTGTTTACAGGAACTAATTGCTGATACAGACAATCAGAACCGTTTCCTGTATTTATAGGAATCCAAACACCTCCGCTTGTTACGAAATACGCTATCGGATGGTTTGATGTTATATGTTTTCCTGTTACATCCTCAGCGCCGAAATATGCCGAATATACCTCTCCTGTTTGCAGAGTATCTTTCAGTGTGCCATCTTCATAAATCTCGGTATTGTCTTCTGTTGCTATCACTGTGTAACCCTCATTATACGAAGAGTTATTGCATTTATATGAAATATGGTAATAATCTGTACCCAATCCTGTTAGAGGAAGTATATTTGTTGCATCTGCCGTTACATTCTGTTGATTTAAGGCGTAAACAGAAATAGGTACATCCGACTCTATATGCAAGGATTTATTTGTTTTTCCTGCATTGAACGAATATACTCTGTTTCTTTCCTGATTGCTAAATGCATAAGTATAAACGCTCCCTGCTGCAATACTTACTGTATTTACAATTCCCGATGTGGTATAAGTAAATGTAACCGTTGCCGCATCGCTTGTTACCACGCGTACTTGCAAATTAACATCCGTATAAGAATTATTTCTGTTTCGTCCGAATGAGAGCCAAAAATCCGTGCCTTGCGTTGATGTTGCCTGTGAATAAAGTTTTTCTCCAAAAGGAAAAGCCAATATGATGATTGATATTATTTTTAAGATTGTTTTCATAATCAAAGATTATTGTAATATATTTTTATATTTATGAATTTCATATTCTTACCTTTTTATAACTTCAACGCTGCTTTTTGTTCTGGGTTTCCCGCTTGAATTATATAAAATGTAGAAATATACGCCCGGTTCAACATTCTGTCCTTTGGTGTTTCGTCCATCCCAGCCTAATTCTTGTTCTTCCACAGTTTTTGTTTCATAAATAAGCGTTCCGTTTCGGTTGAGTATTTGAACCTTAAATCCGGGCATAAAATAATCGTTTACTCCATCTTTGTTAAAGGGCGAAAATGCCGTTTCGTATGGATAATATATTACATTAAGATTTAAAGTTATAATGCTGTCGCAATCATTTGTGGTTTGCAAGTATGAAACATGCAATCCGGGCGTATTGTACTTGTAATTTCCTACCGTGTAAAATTCATCTTCATAAATTTTTCCGTATCTATATTCGTAATAACTTGGATTTACGGTTAATAACAGCGTAGTGATGCTGTCGCAGTTTTTGGATGTTATCAAATTGTGTACATACGTAAAAATTCCCCACTGAGCGGCTACAACATAAAACCCGTAATCGCTGTAATATTCATTCTGGCAAATTGTTGCTTTTATTGTATCGTAGTATGAGCGGTTTACTGTGAGAAACAAAGTTGTAATGCTGTCACAACCTTGTGCTGTTGTTTCGTCATGTACAAATGTGAAGTTCCCCGACTGTAAAGGCGTTTCATTAAAATTGTATTGATTATATATCTCTCCCAAGCAGATTGTATCAATGATTGTATCGTAATATGTTTGATTTACTGTTAAATGTAATCTTATTATGCTGTCGCAACCATAGATGACTGTCGGTATATTGACAGAATCTTTTACTATACCTGCAACTGTCGGCGTTTTATCAAAATTGTCATCTTCATATTTTTCTCCCAAACATATTACTGCATAAATTGTGTTGTCATATACAGGATGAACTGTTAAATACAAGGTAAATGCGCTGTCGCAGCCTAATGTTGTGCTGTAAGTGAGCGTACTGTCTATAAATCCTGCCTGAGTTGGAACAATATGAAAATTATCATCAATATATTCATCTCCAAGACAGATTGTTGCCGTTACCGTGTCGTGATATGACGGATTTACGGTTAAATTTAATGTAAAGATACTGTCGCAACCGTTTGTTGTGCTGTAAATTCGCATAGTGTCTATAAATCCTGCCTGAGTTGGAACAATATGAAAATTATCATCTATATATTCATTTCCCAAGCAAATTGTATCAATGATTGTATCGTGATATGACGGATTTACGGTTAAATGCAGAATAAATATGCTGTCGCAGCCTAATGTTGTGCTGTAAGTGAGCGTACTGTCTATAAATCCTGCCTGAGTTGGAACAATATGAAAATTATCATCTATATATTCATCTCCCAAACAAATTGTATCAATGATTGTATCGTGATATGACGGATTTACGGTTAAATTTAATGTAAAGATACTGTCGCAACCTATTGTTGTGGTATAATCGTGTGTCAGGCTTATAAATCCAGCCTGGGTCGGTATTGTGTCAAAATTATCATCAAAATATCTTTTGCCCATACATATTGTTGCATTTATTGTATCGTAATATGGTATATTCACGCCAAATGTTGACGAAAGTGTAATCGTATCGTTTTCCATATCCAAAACTTCGATATAAACGTTATGAATGCCGACTGGCAGCGTACCGCTCCATTCCAAAGTATCTCTTACTGAAATCTGTTCTATACTGTCAATAAACCATTTAAGATAACCGGGCGTTGTACTCATTGCATACTGTATGGATGCTCTGAAATTTACAGCCGTATCGCATATAAAATCTGTATCCAAATCCTGATAGTGAATGTTATTTACATAAAACGCGGCATCCAAATCGCGTGAAGCCGAACCTGCCAAATAATAATAAGATTCTAAATGTCCAATACCATAACCCATTACTGTTAGTCCGTGAGGATTGGCAAAATAATAAGCATCAGTTGTATTATATAAAGGCAGAGAATAAAATGAAAAATTTGAAATTGCATTGTCGCACCAGTTTCCTCCTGTCAAACTTGTTGCACTATCTGTTCCAATTGTCATTGTTGTCTGGTCTTTTGTTGCCGTTGGAGTTACGATTAATGCATAATGTGCGTTCAAAGCAGACGTTCCTGTAGGTATAAAAGGGGCAATAAGGGCACCGTTTATTGACTGTTCTATCGGAGGAACCCATGCTATTGCTGGATCTCCGTCGGTATCTAAAAGATAAGGATAGTAATTATAATTAGTTCCTATTAAATAAGTACATACGCCTACAGGTTTGTTTGATGATATATAACATCCGCAATTATCAAGAGTTGTTACCAGTTCAACAAATTGCCCTCTGTCGAGATTTAGTGAATTTTGACTGTATCCTCCATTGTCGTTTACAATTGTTCCTCCTGTCTGGGTTATTACGGTACTGTCCTGTGATGCAACAATTCTTATACGTTCCACTCCTCGATGCGTAACGGGAACCAAAAAATTATTTCCCCATTTGTTTACAGAAATTAATTGCTGATACAGACAGTCAGAGCCACCTCCCGAATTTAAAGGAAGCCAAACTCCTCCGTTTGTTACAAAATATGCTGTGGGATGGCTTGATGTTATATGTTTTCCTGTTACATCCACGACGCCGAAATATGCAGAATATACCTGTCCTTTTTGCAGAGTATCTTGCAGTATGCCATCTTCGTAAATTTCGGTATTGTCTTCTGTTGCTATCACTGTATAACCATCGCCATAAGAAGCGGTATTACTTTTATATGCAATATGGTAATAATCTGTTCCCAAGCCTGTTAGAGGAAGTATATTTGTAGCATCTGCTGTTAAATTATATTGATTTAAGGCGTAAACAGAAACAGGTACATCCGATTCTATATGCAATGATTTGCTTGATTTTCCTCCATCGAACGAATAAACTTCATATTTTTCCTGATCTGTAAGCACATGGGTATAAACGCTTCCTGCTGCGATGCTTACCGTATTTACAATTCCCGATTCTGTATAGGTAAATGTAACTGTTGCAGAATCGCTTGTTACTATACGTACCTGCAAATTAACATTAGAATAATACCGATTCCAGTTTCGCCCGAATGAGAGCCAAAAATCCGTACCTTGCGTTGATGTTGCCTGTGAATAAAGTTTTTCTCCAAAAGGAAAAGCCAATATGATGATTGATATTATTTTTAAGATTGTTTTCATAAGAAATGTTTACAATATTTTTTGTGGATATTCACCATTTTCTATCAATTGCTTTATGTTCGATACTGTTTGGATTTTGTCCTGCGGATATGTTATACCAAACCATTTTGCTGTTGTTTCGAGTACTTTTACTTCTGCCTGTCGGTTGTTTATAAGATTATTCACCACAGATGGAATATAAAATTCAGCATCGTTATTATCTGCATTTTCATGCAAAAAGTTCGCAAATATTTTTTTTGAATAATCAAAATAATCGGGAGTAAATCCCCAAAAATTCATTGATACTATTGAATTGTCGGGTATTTTAACCGTATTTCCGTCATTATCAATATATAAAATCAAATTATTTATTTTTTCAATTTTTGTACGTTCAGTTATGTTTGTAAGCATGTTATTTTCGTCAATCTGACATACTCCGCGCGAAACAAAACCGGAATCGGAAAGCGTATTATTGATGATATAACCTGCCATCGAATATTTTCCGTGCGACTGTTGAATTTTCTGTAAATATTCGAATGTTACGCAAAAAGCATCGTATCCGTAAAAGTCGTCGGCATTGATTACCGCAAATGGCGTGTTTATTGCCTTTTGTGCAACCATAACAGCATGTCCGGTTCCCCATGGTTTTTTGCGGTTTGTGTCAAAACTGCAACCTTCGGGAACATCACTTATATTCTGAAATACATATTCAACATCAATTTGATTTTGATATTTACTCAATATTTTTTTTTCGAATTCTGCAGCAAAATCTTCGCGAATTACGAAAACAATTTTTTGAAAACCGGCACGTTTTGCATCAAACACCGAATAATCCATTATTGTTTCACCATTGGGACCTGCTTCATCCAACTGCTTCAAACCTCCGTATCTGTTTCCCATTCCTGCTGCAAGTATCAATAAAGTTGCTCTCATATTATATATAATTTAAAATACAAATGTAATAATTTATTATTAACGCATGACAAAAAATTAAAGAATTAGTATTAAGATTTGCGAGCGTGTTAAGTAAAGCATTTGCAATAGTTTGTAAACCATACTTAAACAGGTTTTAGCGAGGTTTTTGTGTTTTTTAAGTTTTATCGGTTTTATGTTTTCGTGAACAAAAATACCAACAATGTACGCCCATGTGGAGGCAAATGTAACACGCGAAAAAAGTTTTTTGATGTAATTTATATCCAAAAGATGAGTGTTTTCGATATTGATACCCAAACAGCCTGAAACATCAATATATTTTATTGATAATCAATTTATAAAATTGCATTTTGATAGCAATTGGTATTATTTGTTTATTTGTTCTTCAAATCAACAATTCAATAATGCTTTTTAACACTTTTCGAAAAAAGATTCGTCTGTCTTTTGAAGTTTTTTGTCTTATAATTTATATTATAGGCGCATGTAAGTCGCACTAAAACAATAGATTGTATTTTTTATCAACAGGTTACCAACAAGTTATTGACAGGCATGCAATTTGCAGATATTAAATAATCATATACCTTTGCAGGCAGAAAAATTTGTCCTATAATATAAATTATAAGACACAAAATTATTATTGTAAAACAAAATTATTATGAAGAAATTTTTAATTTTTTTAATCATCTGTTCACTTGTAAGCGTTTCGGCATTCGCCCAGACAAAAACAGTAACAGGCAAAGTAATTGACGGGAATGATCAACAAGGGATTCCCGGCGCAACGGTGTTGGTAAAAGAAACCAACAAAGGAGAAGCGACTGACATTGATGGAAACTTTTCTATTCAAGTATCCACAGGTCAGACGCTGCAATTTTCGGCAATTGGTTATGCAGATCAATCAATTGTTGTAGGAGATAATAATGTTATAAACGTAACGCTTCAGCAGGATGTTTCTTTTTTGACAGAATCTGTTGTTATTGGTTACGGAACTCAAAAAAGAGTTAACCTCACGGGTGCTGTTGCATCTATTGATGTAAACAAAACATTAGGCAACCGTTCTATTGCGGATGTAGGACGTGGTTTACAAGGCGTTACGCCGGGTTTAAATGTAACAATTCCATCGGGTGAGGTTGGTATGGATCCTGTTATTAAAATTCGTGGGGCTGTTACTTCTCTGTACGGAGGATCTACGCCTCCGCTTATTCTTTATGATAATGTTGAAATACCAAGTATTTCTATTATCAATCCTTCTGATATTGAATCTATTTCGATATTGAAAGATGCCGCATCTGCTTCAATTTACGGAGCAAAAGCATCAGGAGGCGTTATTCTTATTACATCAAAGAGAGGAACCAGAACTGAAACAGTTACTGTAAATTACAACAATAACTTTTCATGGCAGAATGCAGCTTATGATCTTGATATGGCTCAAGTTGATGGATTAAGATATACTATGGATGCCTATAACCGTACAAGCGGTGGCGGTGTGCAGGGAGCATTTTGGTATGTAAACGACCGCAGTTTGAAAAATGCTGTTGAATGGCAAAAAAAGTATGGAGGGAAAATAGGACAAAACGACCCTGTTGTATATGGACGCGACTGGTATGTTGAACCCGGCACTTCATATAAAATGGGACTGCGTACATACAGCGCATACGATCACATGGTGAAAGAATGGGCGCCTTCGCAAAACCATAGCCTTTCTATCAGTGGAAGATCGGGTAATACTTTGTATAATATCGGATTAGGATATTTACTGCAAAGCGGAATGATGAAACCGGCAAAAAAGGATGAATTTGAGCGTTATAATACTTCTCTTAGTGTAACAACCGAAGTAAATAAATGGGTTACCGTAACCGCAGGATCAGTATTTTCAAAACGGGAAAAAAGGTATCCGTACATAACAAATTCTACAACTGCTGACCCATGGCTGTATCTCTATCGCTGGGGACCTCTTTACCCAATGGGATACGATGAAAACGGAAATATTCTGCGCAGCCCAGCATCTGAGGCGGCACAGGCTAATACGGCAAGTCATTATAATTCATATACAAGCGTAAACATCGGAGGCTTATTTACTTTTACTCCTAATTGGACATTAAATGCCGATTTCACTTATTACGAGAACAATTTTGTTTGGGAAAGACCGGGAACCCGTTATACTGCTGCAAATACATGGGTAGGTGCTGTTGCTAAAAAGGATTCGGATGGAAATCTCTTATATGTAGATGATGAATGGAATATTAATAGCGGATCACCAATTGTCGCATATATGTTGCCTTATCAAACATATACTGCAAACGGTTCAAATCCTGATCATATTTATAGATTATCAGCGTTAGAAAAAAACACAACAACAAATGTTTATTCCACATATAATCTGAACTTATGGGAAAATCACGAATTTAAGTTTATGGTTGGGTTAAACCGCGTTACAACGAAAGAAAAAAACAGTTCATCTCAAATTACTCATTTGTTGGAAACAAGCAATCCTCAGTTTTCTCTTGCAGATGGAGCTCATTCGGTTACGGGAGCCTCTACATGGGAGGCGCAATTAGGATATTTCGGACGTATAAACTATACCTTTATGGATAAATACTTATTGGAATTTAATCTTCGCTACGACGGCACATCTAAATTTATAGAAAGATTGTGGTGGGAATGGTATCCATCCGCTTCGGTAGGCTGGAATGCAAGTAATGAATCATTTTTTGAACCATTAAAATCGGTTTGGACTTTGGCAAAAATAAGAGCATCTTACGGCAGTATTGGCGATCAGGCTGTCCCCAATTCATTGTACCTTCCCACAATGAGCAGTTCAACAGGCGGCGGATGGTTGAACTCATCCGGGGCTGCAAGTGTTTATTATGGAACTCCGGGTGTTGTTTCCGCAGAAATTTCATGGCAATCGCTCAGAACCTTAGATATTGGCGTTGATTTCAGATTCTTTAAAAACAAGTTAGGAATTACATTCGACTGGTATCAACGCACAACAGACGATATGATTGTTGGTGGTCGCTCTATGCCTACAACATTTGGAGCAGCAGGTCCGAATGGTAATTTTGGTTCATTAAGAACAACAGGATGGGAAATTGCCGTTGACTTTAATCACAGATTCGCAAACGGTATCGGCTTAAATGTTACCGCTTCATTAACCGACTACAAAACAAAAATCAGACGTGCTGCGGAAGGACAAACACGAAGCGGAACCAACAACGATGCAACAGCAACCGCATACTGGTGGTCAGAAAGAACCTACGGTGATATATATGGCTATGTAACTGACGGACTGTATCGCTGGGAAGATTTTGAACTTATAGATCCGAGTGCGGGATATCGCTGGGACAATCTTAAAATGATTACTCTGGGCGGAGCGGATGATCCGAATGCCGGTCGTAATTACGGATACAGTCAAGGCAAAAAAGTTTATATGCTCAAAAATCACAATACGGCGGTTTATCAAGCAGGACTTCAAAGCGGCGCCTTGTATTTTGGTCCCGGCGATGTAAAATACAAAGATTTGAACGGAGATGGAGACATTTATTACGGAACAGGATATATTCCCTTAAATGCAGACGATACGAACAGTAACATAGGAGACCTTGCCGTTATCGGCAACACTACTCCGCGTTATGAATACGGTCTTCGTATCGGCGCCGACTGGAAAGGTTTTGATTTCTCAATATTTATACAGGGTATAGGAAAACGCAATGTATTGCCGTCAGGATTTCTTGCCGTTCCCGGCTTTAATTCAAGTGATGGCGCCATGCCTCAGGCTATTGCCGGTAATTACTGGACATGGAACGAAGAAACACAAACAGGACGTACAGGCGCTTTCTATCCTCGAGCAGTCAATGTTGTTGGGGCAAATCCCGGATATGGTAGCGGAGCATTTAACAATGCCGTTCAATCTCGTTATTTACTTGACATGGCTTATACCCGTATTAAAAATATAACATTCGGATATACGCTTCCGGCGGATATTACACGTAAAGTATTATTAAACAGAGCGCGTGTTTATGTTTCGCTTGAGAATTATTTTACTTTCGACAATTTAAACGGACTTCCTATCGACCCGGAAGAAACATCAGGATATTCTATGTTCAATACATCTAATTATAATTCCGGCAGAACAGGAGTAGGTACGCCAACATTTAAAAGTTTATCATTTGGGGTTCAATTAACATTCTAACATTAAAAATATAATAAAATGAAAAATAAAATATTAATATTATTAGCAGCATTATCTCTCTTTTTCTCAAGTTGCAGTGATAATGTTCTTGACCGTCCGCCATTAACAGTATTTACTGATAATTCATATTGGACGAGCGAAGACAGACTTCGTCTGTTCGCAAATGGTTTCTACAATGATGTGAATAACATTGGATTTTTTCAAGGCTATTCACGTTCGTGGACAGCCTATTATGTTCCTGTTCGTTCATTATTTTCCTCGGATGATTTTGCAAATTCAGGGACACAAGCAGGATTCACTAATACAAGCGCAGGTTCTACATCTTATTACATAGATGGCGTGTGGCCCGGCAGAGGCTGGTATTTTACAATTGTACGTAAAGCAAATTTATTTCTTAACAGAATTGAAAATATTGCGAAACCTGTAATAACAGAAGAAGCATATAATCATTGGAGCGGAATAGCCCGTTTTTTCAGATCCTTGGAATATACCGAATTAGTTAGAACTTACGGAGATGTCCCATGGTTTGGCGATGAAATTAAGGATACAGAAAAAGATTTAATGTTCAAAGACCGTGATTCTCGAGATGTCGTTATGGATAATGTTTATGATGATTTGAAATATGCGCTTGCAAATGTAAGATTAAGCGATGGCGATGCCGGTACAACGGTAAACCGTTATGTAGTTGCGGCGTATATTTCGCGTATAATGCTGTGGGAAGGAACTTGGCAATGGTATCACAAAAACAATTCGACTCTTGCAAAAAAATATCTTGAATTTGCAGTTGAAGCCGCAGAATTTGTTATGACCAGCGGAAATTATGAAATTCACACAGATTTTCATACATTATTCGGCTCTGATAATCTAAGCGGAAATAAAGAATGTATCTTATTCCGCCATTATGATGCAGCGGCGTCTCCGTCTGCTGTTACTCACTGTATTGCTTCTTATTGCAACACTCAGGAAGCACAGGAAGGCGGAGCAAATTTATCATTGCTGAAATCGTTTATCTGTAATGATGGAGATGTTTGGCAAAATTCAGGTTCATTCGCTACTGCAGGAATATCGCTTGCCAACGAAGGAGAAAAATTCAGAATAGAAAATCTTATAAAAACACGAGATCCTCGTTTTGAAGCAACTTTCTACTATCAATACAAACCGGGTTCACCGACATTGCTATACTGCAACAAATTTATTGACAGAGTAGGTACCGAAGGCTCTAATCCCGGAAATGTGCCAAAATATTCTTCAATGACTAATACTAACGATGCTCCTGTTATGCGTCTGGGCGAGGTTTTATTAAATTATATCGAAGCAAAAGCAGTATTGGCAACACATTTAGGTGGCGTAGCCATTACACAAAACGATATTGATAAATCAATAAATGCCTTGCGCGACAGACCTATTGATGCAACAGCAGTATCAAGAGGAGTGCAAAAAACAGCACATTTACAATTATCTAATCTTCCTGTCGATCCCGACAGAGATGCAGATGTTCCCGAACTTGTTTGGGAAGTTCGCCGTGAGCGGCGTATGGAATTGATATATGAAGCACCATCGCGTTTGTTTGATTTAAGAAGATGGAAAAAACTTGATTATATGAAATCCGGCGTTGATTTTCCTGATATTATGTGCAGTTTATGGATTGATTATACCGCAACCGACCCTGCCGATCCAACAGGAATGCTTTCTGCACGTATTAATGAAGGGTCTATTGATAAAATTGGCGTTAGAAAACTTAATGGAACAGTTGTAAAGTACAATGGAAGCAATGCTGCAGATTTGGTAGGTTTCAATCTTACGTATAATGGACAGCCAAGAACGCAAGAACCGGAAGAAAAACACTATCTTGCGCCTGTTCCTCAATCGCAACGTAATTTTTATACAAGTCAAGGTTATACATTAAGTAATAATCCTGATTGGTAATCAAATTGTTTTACAATTCTTGAAGAAAGCGGCGGTCGTAAAAGGCTGCTGCTTTTTCTTTTTTATATTTCAAAAATTCAGAAATGTGTAATAAAAGCCTGCATAATTTCGACAGGAAGATATTATGCCGCCCTTAAAAGCAAATTTTTCAGAGATAAAAGAAGAAGTTTTTTTTGATATTTGCAATCTTTTCATTTGATTTTTATTCGTAGTTATTTGATAATAAGTAAATTATGTTCTTATCAAGGCGTAATTACAGAGAATTTATAATAAATTAAAATTACTCTTCAATACTTCGACCTAAAATTATTATCTTTGTGGCATAAAAAGAATTACAATATAAAAATTTATGGCAACAATCGACAAAAATACAATTAAAACATGGAAAAAAATTGCGCTTTTCATAGGTGCGAGCGTGTTGCTTGTGCTTTCATTGCCGCATAATTCGGCTTTTCACTACGAATTTCAAAAGGGCAAACAATGGATGTCGGAAGATATTGTCAGTCCATTCGATTTTCCAATATACAAAACGGCGGAAGAACTGTCTGCCGACAGAAATAAAATAATACAAAGCTACAAGCCATATTTTCAATACTATGCATCTGTAGAACAGCAACAGTTGAGTGCGTTTTCGGCAAATATCGAAACACAAATCGGCGAAAAATATAATCACGAAAAAAACATTCTGCTAAATCTGTTAATAGGTGTATATCAGCGATATATACTGCAAAAAAACGATATTCCGCAAATATTTGCAAATCGTCAGCAATTAATAATATCTGTTATCAAAAACAATATTTACGAAGATTATCCTGTATCAGAACTTTTTACGCCCGACGATGCTTATAAATATATTTCTTCGGAATTTGGCAAAAAAACAAGCGCAGACGCAGCACAATACATATTTTCAAGAATCGATATGCGCAATTATTTACATACAAATATTTCGTTTGATGAGGCTGTAACAAATAAAATTAAAGATCAACTTATCGAAAATATTTCTGTAACAAAAGGCATAGTGCAGTCGGGAACAAAACTTATTGCCAAAGGCGAAACAATAAGTTCAAAAAATATTGAAATCCTTGAATCATTCAAGAAAGAATACATGAATGGCGAAGGATTTTTCGGCAGTTTCTGGCTTGTGCTTTTAGGGCAAATTTTGCTTGTTGCGATATGTTTGTTTCAACTTTATTTGATGTTGCGCTGGTATCAGCCCGAAATTTTCAATCGTGTACAAAATATTGCTTTTATACTTTTGCTGATTGTTGTTGCTGTTTTCGGCTCGATGCAGGCTGTAAAGTCGGGAGTAAACATTTATCTTGTTCCGCTTACCGTTGTTCCGATTTACATAGGAACGTTTTTTCGTTCGCGGACTGCGATATTCATATTTCTGACAATAATCGTGCTAGTGTTTGCGTATTCTCCCAACAGTTTTGAATTTGCTTTTATATCGCTTGCGGCGGGAATTATATCCGTTTCGCAATTTCGTACCTGGTACAGGCGCGGACGTTTGTTTATTGCAATAGGACTGATATTTCTGTTTTACGTTTTATCGTATATCACGGTTTGTCTGATGAAAGATGGATTATTTGAAAATATAGATTTGAAAACATTGTTGATATTTGCCGCAAATGCAATATTTGTACTGTTTGGCTGTCAACTGATTTATGTGTTTGAAAAGATTTTTGGATTTCTGTCGAACAGCACACTTATGGAACTTTCGGATACTAACCGAATATTATTGCGTCAACTTGCCGAAAAAGCGCCCGGCACGTTTCAACATTCCATGCAGGTTGCAAACCTTGCAGAAGAAGTTATGCGACAAATCAACGGCGAAACCTTGCTTGTGCGAGTCGGCGCTTTATATCACGATATTGGGAAAATTATGCATCCCGAATATTTTATTGAAAATCAACAAATAGCAGGATTGTCGATACACGAAAATTTGAGTCCTGAAGAAAGTGCAAAAATAATTATCAAACATGTTGAAGACGGTGTTGCGCTTGCGAAAAAATATAATCTTCCCAACAAAATCATTGATTTTATTAAAACTCATCATGCAAAATCGAAAACCCGTTATTTTCTGTCGAAATACAAGGAACAGCATCCCGATGCAAGCGATTTCTCGGCATTTTTGTATCCCGGACCAAATCCGTATTACAAAGAACTTGCAGTGCTTATGATGGCTGATTCTATCGAAGCGGCTTCACGCAGTTTGCAAACAATAACATCCGAAACAATAAGCGATTTGGTTGAAAGAATCATAAATTATCAAATATCAAATGGCTATTTGAACGATTCGGATTTAACTTTCAACGAACTTGTGCTTGCAAAAGAAATATTCAAATCGAAATTGAAAAACATCTATCATGCACGGATAGAATATCCGAAATAGATACAAAAACGGCATGAAAAAAAATCCCTTTCATGCAGGATAAACGCCTTCAAAGAGCGTAATGTGTTGATAATTAGTCGTTCATTAAAAAGAATGTAATGTGGTTATTAACAAGTAATTAGTTTCTCCTTAAAAATAAAAAAATCAGCAATAATACAACATTATTTCTATCAATTTTGCTTTGACATAAAAGCAAGCAGCACGTCATTGCGAGGAGCGTTAGCCCGAAGCAATCCAGAAGACAACCTAACAGGTTTTGAAAACCTGTCAGGTTTGATAATAATGACTGTCCCTGACGGAACAGCCAGCATTTTCAAATCGGTCAAACAAAACATTTACTTCTGCAAAAATCACTTTTTCAGGAGAAACAAAATACGTTGACATGGTCAAATATATTTTTATTTCAGTTGCTTCAAATAAAGTTGTATTGTGTTTTCAAGTCCTAAATAAATGGAATCGCTTATTATGGCATGACCGATGGAAACTTCAAGAAGACAGGGAATATTTTTATGAAAAAAATTCAGATTTTCAAGGTTTAAATCGTGTCCTGCATTTAATCCCAAGCCAAGTTCTGCCGCTTTTTCTGCTGCGATAATAAATGGTTTTATGGCATTTTCCTTATCGTTTGCAAAGTTTGTCGCATAAGGTTCGGTGTACAGTTCAATACGGTCGGTTTCTGTTTCGGCGACATGGCAAATATTTGTCAAATCGGTATCAACAAAAACGGACGTCCTTATTCCCTGTTTTTTAAAAACAGAAATAATATTTTTCAAAAATTTCTTGTGTTTTCGCGTGTCCCAGCCTGCGTTTGATGTAATTTGATCATGTGTATCAGGCACTAAGGTAACCTGTTCGGGACAAAGTTCGAGAACCAAATCGACGAACTTCGGAACAGGATTTCCTTCGATGTTAAATTCTGTTATTATCAAAGGTTTAAGATTTTTTGCATCCGAATATTTAATATGACGTTCGTCAGGACGAGGATGAATTGTTATGCCTTGTGCGCCAAATCGCTGACAGTCAATAGCTGCCTGCAATACATCGGGAGTATTTCCGCCGCGCGAATTTCGTAATGTCGCTATTTTATTTATGTTAACACTTAATTTTGTCATTATGTTAAATTGTGTATTTCCGTCCACAAAGTTAATATTTATTATGAAAATAAAAGCATTTCGTAACAAAAAAAAATATAACTTGCCGAAAATTTCAAATTTATGAAAATTGCTGTTTATGGAAGAAACATACCTAAATCAATCGACAATTATTTGTCGATATTGAATGTGCTTAAATCTAATGATTGCAAGCCTTTTCTCTATTATGAGTTTGCAAAATTTTTGTCGGAAAACCTTTCTGATTTTCGTGATTATTCCACCTTTTCGGAAGAAGATTATTTGACTTCCGATTTTGCTTTTTTTGTAAGTCTTGGCGGAGATGGAACTTTTTTGGAAGCAACCCGTTTTATACGAAAAAACAATATTCCTGTAATTGGCGTAAATACAGGTTCGTTAGGATTTTTAGCAAACGTATCGGTTGATGAATTTAGCAATGTGCTGGACGAAATCTTAAATAAAAAATACGAAATAGAACATCGCACATTGATACATGTTACATCGCAGGACGAAAAAAATATTTCGATATGTGCGCTTAACGAAATCACTTTGCAGCGAACAATGTCAACGCTTATTTCTTCAACAGTCGAAATCAACGGCGAACGTTTATCTCAATACTGGTCTGATGGATTGATAATTGCTACGCCAACAGGTTCGACTGCATATTCGATGAGCGTTGGAGGTCCAATAATCGTACCGACAGCATCAAATTTTGTCATATCGCCTATTGCACCTCATAATCTGTCAATACGTCCGTTTGTAATATCAGACGATATTGAAATAAAAATAAAACTGCAAACACGCGGCGAGAAAGCAATGCTAACCGCCGATAACGAAATGTTTGAAGTAGAATCGGGAATGGAATTTACAGTCAAAAAATCAAAATACAAAATAAGCATAATAAAACCGAACAGCGTAAATTTTTACAAAACACTTAGAAATAAATTAATGTGGGGATATGACATTCGTAATGATATTAACGTTTATCAACATTCCAATAATGGTAGAACGTAAAATAAATATTACCTTTGCAACTTTATTAAAGAATTAGAACAATTGACAGCGACTAAGAAAATATATGTATGTGTAATATTATCAGCGTTTTGCACGACAGCGCTTGCGCAGGAAAGCAATGAATTGCTTACGCCGATTCATAAAAGCGAAATAGGCTTAGCCGGCGGAGTTTCGTATTATATCGGCGATTTCAACGAAAGTTTTGTCCCATATATGATTAATCCGATGGGCGGATTGTTTTACCGACATAATTTTACAAAATATATAAACGTCAGACTTCAAGCATCAATGGGAATTGTAAAAGGCGATTCGCGCAATTATGTTGGCGGACTGCAAGGATTTCCGCAAGGCGTACATTTAGCATTTAAACGCAACTTCTATAATATCAACGCTTTTGTCGAATTTAATTTTTTCCCTTTCTCATCAGTTGACCCAAAACGGCAGCAAATTTTCACTCCTTTTTTGATGGTAGGAGCAGGATATACATATTTTGATAAAAATAAAATCAACAGCGAACCTCAACTGAACAATGCGGTAGCGCTTTATCCAGCCTTGTACGATTCGGCAAAAACCGCATCGAGCGTTATTCTGCCAATAGGTTTCGGATTTAAATTTTCGCCTGTAAATCAATGGACAATAGGCGTTGAATGTGTATTTCACAAAACTAATACCGATAAAATGGATTTCTATATAAACCGAAGCGAAAAAAATACGTTTAACATATTCAACAAAGATTGGGTTTCGACAATATTGCTGACTCTAAGTTACCGATTTGTTGATAAAACGCCGTGCGCAACGTACAGAACAAATAAAAGCTCAAAAAAACGTCAATATACAGGATTTAATAAAGAATTATATTAATAATGCACAGACTCGACAAAAATAATATTCCCAAACACATTGCCATAATCATGGACGGCAACGGACGCTGGGCAAAACAGCAGGGACTGCAAAGAATTTTTGGTCATCGTCATGCATTGGCATCCGTCCGCTCTACTGTCGAAGGCGCAAGCGAAACAGGCGTAAAATATTTAACTCTTTTTACTTTTTCGACAGAAAACTGGAACCGTCCGAAAGACGAAATCGAAGAACTGATGAACATGCTCATTTCGGCAATAGAAAAGGAACTTCCCGAACTGAAAAAAAACAATGTATGCCTGAAAACAATAGGCAATATTGAAAAAATGAACGGCAAAGTTCAGGAAAAATTAAAAAAAGCAACTATATTTACAGCCGAAAATACAGGCTTGACGTTGACACTTGCTCTTAATTATGGTTCGCGCGAAGAAATTGTTGAATGTATAAAATGCTGTGTACAAGAAGTTATCGACAATAAAATGAAGACAGATGAAATAAACGAAACACTGATTTCATCTAAACTTTATACAAATGAAATGCCTGACCCCGAACTCATAATTCGCACAAGCGGAGAAAAACGTATAAGTAATTTTTTGCTGTGGCAGGCTGCTTACAGCGAATTTTACTTTAACGAAACATTTTGGCCCGATTTTCGCAAGCAACATCTGTTTGATGCAATTTACGATTATCAACAACGCGAAAGAAGATTCGGCAAAACAAGCGAACAAATTGAAAAATAAGAACAAAACACAGAAATTATATTAATAAAATGAAAAAATTGTTAAATCTAAAAATCCTCGCTATTCTGATTTTCACAAGCAATATTTTGCTTGGACAGAATATAAATTTTATAGAGGCAAATTACAACAATCCCAAACAGTACGTCATACAGGAACTGACGGTTTCGGGTTTGCAGTTTCTCGACCCGAATCAAATCCTTTCAATATCCGGATTTGCCGTTGGTGACACAATTACAGTGCCAAGCGAAGATTTGTCGTTTTTGGTAAAAAAATTGTGGCTTAATCGCGCCTTTTCTAAAGTAGAACTGCGATACACAAAAATCGAAGACGATAAAATATGGATGGAAATATATCTTCAAGAAAATCCGCGCTTGTCGAAATGGGAATTTACAGGCAGTTTGGGAACGAAAATAAGCAAAGGCAATAAAACCGACTTGGTGGAAAAACTCAAACTGCGCAGAGGCTTGGAAGTATCGGATTTTATGGTAGAAAATTCAAAACGCTTAATAAGAATGTATTATGCCGATAAGGGATTTCTTAATGTCGAAGTTTCTACAATGCAACACGCCGATACAATTGTGAAAAACGCCACAATATTAACTTTTGTAATAACCAAAAATCCGAAAGTAAAAATCAAAAATCTGAATTTTAACGGAAATAACGACATATCAAACAAAAAACTGCGCAAGTCAATGAAAAAAACGAAACGCAAAAGTCTTTTTCGTTCAGGCAAATATATTCAAGAAAAATATGACGAAGATTTGGACAATATTATCACATATTACAACAAAAAAGGTTATCGCGATGCAAAAATTGTTTCCGACACAATATATGCTCTCGACAACAAGTATATAAATGTAGATATAAATATCGAAGAAGGAAAACAGTATTTTGTGCGCAATATAACCTGGGTAGGAAATTCCGTATTGCACGAAGAACATTTAAACGCAACGCTCGGATTCAAAAAAGGAGATATATATGATAAATCGACTCTCAACAAAATGCTGTTTGACGATGACTTGTCTGTACAAACTCAATACAACGACATGGGCTACATGTTTTTTTATCTCGATCCTGTAGAAGTAAATATCGAAGGTGATTCAATAGACTTGGAAATGAGAATGATAGAATACAATCAGGCGCGTTTCAACAGAATAGCAATCAACGGAAACAACAAGACGGATGAAGAAGTTGTGCGCCGCGAACTTTATACAAAACCCGGAGAACTTTTCAGCAAAACGGCAATAGTAGAATCAATACGGCGCTTGGGAACATCGGGATATTTCAATCCCGAAGCATTCAACAAACCGGAAGGAATAAGCGTAATTCCCGACAGAGCAAATTCTACCGTTGACCTTGCCTACAATCTCGAAGAAGTTTCAAACGACCAGCTCGAACTTTCGGGCGGCTGGGGAAGCGGAATGTTTGTTGGCTCTATTGGCGTAACATTCAACAATTTTGCAATGTCGCGAATATTCAAAAAAGGCGCATGGCGACCTGTTCCATCAGGCGAAGGACAAACACTTTCGCTTCGCGGACAGTCAAACGGAACATATTATAATACATTCAGTTTGAGTTTCATGGATCCATGGTTCGGCAAAAAGAAACCGAACACATTCACGTTCTCGACATATTTCGCTCACGAATCTAACGCTTCGTACTGGTTTGGTGATTCCGATCAATGGATGAGCGTTCTCGGTATTTCCGTAGGATTGGGAAAACGGCTGAAATGGCCCGACAATAATTTTATGCTGCGCGGCGATTTGTCATATCAGCGATATACACTGCACAAATGGTCAAGCTATTTCACATTTTCAAACGGAGCATCTAACAATTTAAGTTTGGGATTAACGCTGTCGCGAATATCAATCGACCAGCAATTTTATCCGCGTCAAGGTTCGGAATTTTCAATAGGATTACAATTCACTCCGCCTTATTCATTGCTCGGAAGTGATAAAGATTATTCAACAATATCAGATGCAGAACGTTATAAATGGATTGAATATCATAAATGGACATTAAGATTTGCAACATACACATCGTTGTCTTCCGACAGAAAATTGGTTTTGCACACAAAAACAAAATTCGGAGTTTTAGGATATTATAACAAAGATTGGGGATATTCTCCGTTTGAAGGATATATTCTCGGCGGCGACGGCATGAGCGGATATACACGCTACGGACAGGAAGTAGTAGGCTTGCGCGGATACGAAAACAATTCGCTTTCGCCCATAGATAAAAAATCAGGAGTTAACGTTGCAAATATTTATTCCAAATTCACAGTAGAAATGCGTTATCCCATAATACTTGAACCAAGTTCGAGCATTTATGCGCTTGCGTTTTTTGAAGCAGGAAATTCGTGGTCTGAAATTCGCAATTTCAATCCTTTCTCGCTCAAACGTTCTGTCGGAGTAGGATTGCGACTGTATTTGCCCATTGTAGGTATTCTCGGCATAGACTGGGGTTACGGCTTAGACAAAGTAAAAGATAACGATGGCGCAGGCGGAGGAAAGTTCCATTTCTCGATTGGCACGATAATTGATTAATAATTTATTAAACACAAATATAAAATATACAGATTATGAAAAAGATTGTTTTAATATCAGTAGGATTGATGATGTTATCATCATTGGCATTTGCTCAAAAATATGCATGTATTGATACAGAATATATTTTGAACAAAATTCCGAATTATAAATCGGCGCAGGAGCAAATTGAAAAAATTTCGGCTCAATATCAGAAAGAAATTGAAGATGGCTACAGAAATGTTGACGAAATGTATAAATCGTATCAAGCCGAAAAAGCCTTACTCACAGATGCAATGAAGAAAAAGCGCGAAGACGAAATCATTGCAAAAGAAAAAACGGTAAAAGCCTTGCAGCAAAAATATTTTGCTCCCGAAGGCGAACTGGCAAAAAAACGCGAAGAATTGCTGAAACCAATTCAGGAACGAATCTTTAATGCAATAAAAAACTTTGCCGACGATGGCGGATACGCCACAATTTTCGACTTGGCAAATAACGCATCAATGGTTTATGTGAACTCGCGTTATGACGTTAGTGATAAAATTCTTGAAAAATTAGGGTATAAACAATAATTTTATTACTTTTGCATTCTTAAAATAAAAATTAAAAATAATATAGTATGAAAAATTTACTTAAATCAGTATTTATCATTGTATTTGCAATGGTTGTGAACAATACATTTGCACAACAAAAATTTGCGCATATCAATCGCACCGAACTTATTCAAGCCATGCCCGATTTTAAAACGGCTCAAGAAAAATTAGCAGCCTACGAAAAAGAATTATTAGCAACAATAGACGAAATTCAAGTTGAATACAACAGAAAACTTGACGAATTTCAAAAAGACAACGAAACGTGGAGTGCCGAAAAAAAAGAAGTGAAATCGCAGGAACTTGTAGGAATCCGAAGACGTTTGGAGGAACAAAACACCAATGCAAATGATTTGTATTCAAGAAAACAGGAAGAACTGTTTGCTCCTGTACTGAAAAAAGCAGGCGATGCAATAAGCAAAGTCGCTAAAACAGGTGGATACGTTTATGTATTTGAAGCTACGGCAGTTCATTATGTTGACGAAGCGCAAAGCACAAATATTTTGCCTGTGGTGAAAAAAGAATTGGGAATAAATTAATATTATCCATAAAAACAAATTTTGTCTTATCCATAAAACAAATTTTGAAAGGCGTTGCAATATTGTAACGTCTTTTTTGTTTGGTGTCATTTGAACGAAAGGTGATAAGCGAAAAACAGGGAATAGTGCGATATTAACCGAAACGAAGCGGAGTTCAACGATTTAATTCAGAATATTAATAATTCACAAAATTATACCGCATGAAGTATAATCCGTAAATTTCAGTTTTTTCAAATATCACATTTTACTCCGCGCAAAAATTTCACAATAAAACATCTATAATTTCAGCAACAACATAAGTACTGCCTCCAATAAAAATCAAATCATCCTGTTGCGCTGATTTTTGCGCATAAAGCAGTGCTTCTTTTACATTTGGAATTGTTTTGCCCTGCAGATTTGCAGAAATGCATCGCTGCGCCAAATCGGATGCAGGCATTGCTCGCGGAATATCGGCATTGGTAAAAATGTAAAATGCATCTTGCGGCAAAAACGGCAAAACCGATTCCAAATCCTTATCGCTCACTATTCCAAAAACAAAAAACAGTTTATTGCGTTTGATGGATTTCAATTGTGTCATGCTCAAATTCAAGCCGTGGGCGTTGTGTCCTGTGTCGCAAATTGTAAGCGGATTTTTGGAAAGAATTTGCCAGCGTCCGCGCAAGCCTGTCTGTTTTGCAGCATTTGCAAATCCTGTAAATATTGTATCATTCGTTATTTTCAGCAGATTGTTTTTTTGAAGTGTCGCTATAGCAACGAGCACGGTTATAATGTTTTTTTGCTGATAATTTCCAAGCAAGTCAAGTTTTATTTTTTTTTTGTCAAAAGGCATAAATTTACAGTCCGAAACCGATATTTCAAATTCCTGATATGTGTCATATTGTTTTGTTACATTGGCTTTTACACATTGCGAGGCAAAAATAATTTCAGCATTTTCGTATATTGCTTTTTCAGAAAACACAACAGATGATTCATCATTCCATTCTCCAACAACAACGGGAGTTTGAGTTTTAATAATTCCGGCTTTTTCGCTTGCAATTGCTGCGATTGTTTTTCCTAAAAATTCCGTATGATCGAAGCCAATGTTTGTTATTATGCTCAACAGCGGAGAAATTATATTTGTAGAATCCAGCCGTCCGCCAAGTCCGACTTCGACAACGGCAACATCAATTTTTTGCTGTGCAAAATAGTCAAAAGCCAAAGCGACAGTCATCTCAAAAAAAGATGGTTGAAGTTCGTCAAAAACGGATTTGTATTTTTCGACAAAATGCACAACTTCATCTTCGGGAATTTCTTTTCCGTTGATTTTTATTCGCTCGCGAAAATCGGTTAAATGTGGCGATGTATAAAGTCCAACTTTGTAGCCCGCGCTTTGCAAAATCGAAGCAATAATATGCGAAACGGAACCTTTGCCGTTTGTTCCTGCAACGTGAATTGATTTGAATTTTTTATGCGGATGATCAAATATTTCATCTAATTTTAATGTTGTATCCAGACTCGCTTTGTAAGCAGCAGCGCCAATGAGATGAAACATCGGCAAACTGTTGAAAAGATAATTGATGGTTTCGGAATAAGTCATTTCTTTTAATTAGCAAACAACAATTTATTAGCATTTTTCATTCGACAATGATATTCAAATCTTTTGTGTGCCGCAGCAACAGTAATTCCGTATTTACCAAACCTCCCTGCGGCGAAATCTTATCGAACTTAAAACGTGTTTGCAAAAGCGTTGATGCTTCGTCTTTTGTTATGCATTGCATAAAATCCGTTCCGTATTTTGCAAGTCTTTCGATAAAATAAATTCCCAAATCATAACCGTGAAACGAAAATTGAGATGGATCGCCTTTATAATAATATCTGTATTTGTTTATGAAATTTTTTACATCATCGCGGTCATAATCTACGAAAAACAAATTCAACGTAGATAGATTCAAATTATGAACGTGGTCGAAGTTCAAATTTTTTTCAAACGTTTGCCAGTGCGGTAATCCGTAAACCGTTACATCGCATTTCAGACTTATCGAAATCTCATTTAATTTTGACACAACATCAGTTATAA
This sequence comes from Prevotellaceae bacterium, assembly GCA_031269545.1. Lineage (GTDB taxonomy): Bacteria > Bacteroidota > Bacteroidia > Bacteroidales > UBA932 > JAIRKV01. Next base: position 28,440 of record JAISYZ010000204.1, on the reverse strand, counting down.
AAACTCTGCTGTTCGACAGCGCTATAACGTTGTTTTTGACGTTGTTGTCAAGTTCGCTCTGTAGATTTTCGTTCCGGCTTCCACGCAAACGATAATGATATTTTTTCACAGTTTTCCCGCAGTTTTCAAGCGTTTGAACGAAATTGTCGAAATTTGCCGTGTCGCTTATTTCTTCATAAATGACAATGATATTTTGTTCGGCGCTGCATAATATTGTATTCAGTTTTTTGAGTTGCAGCGCTGTCGGAGCAAGAGCCTGAATAAAATATTTGTTTTGTTCGGCAATATTTTCCGTTTCCTGCGAAAACGCCGTAACAACAGGTATTTTGTGTTCGTTTGCAACTTTTGCAAGAGTATCCGTCAAATTTTTCGGAACATGACTTATGACTAATTGAGCTTCGTCGAATGCCGAAGAATTTAACGCCGTTTTTAACGTTTGTGCATCATATACATCAAAAGTTGTAAGATTTATCGAAATATTTTTACTCTTCAACGAATCTATCGCCAAGAGAAAACCTTCGTAAAATTCAACAAAATCATAAACGCTGCGCTGATTTTTCACTATTGTATTATCATTTATTTCGTTTGTTTTTATCGGCAACATCAATATCACGTTCAGCACATCGGCGGAATATAAATTTTTGTTGCAATCAGTGTCTATAAGTGTCTCGGTTATTGTGTCGATAAGTGTATCCTGCTGTGCCGTGTTTTCTTCAATATTTTCGGCTTGTAACGATTCGCGTTTATCGGGATAAATGGTAAGATACTGTCCTTTTTTTAATTTTGAATTTTTGTTTAAATGCGGATTGTACTTTAAAATATCTTCGACTGTACAGTTATATTTTTTTGCCAATTCAACAAGATTATCTCCGCTTTTTAGTTTATGTTTTATAGCCGAATTTTCAGCATCATTTGTATTTACGCTTTGTATATCTTCTGTTTTTACAGCGTTTTTATCGTCTTCCTGTTTTGTTTCGCTTGGGGTTTGTGCAACTTTTGTTTTCGCAGTGGTTTTATCAGGAATTTTTATCCGCTGTTCGGCTTTCAAGCCTTGCGACAGTTGCGGATTTGCAGCAATAAGTTCTTCCTGTGTAACGCCATAAACTCGGCAAAGCGAATAGATTGTTTCGCCTTGTTTCACATGATGAATGTAATAAACTTTATCGTTGATGCGAATTTTTTCTGTTGATTTTTTTATTTCAACCTGCGAAAAAATCGGGAAAATAAATAACAGCAAAACAAACGAAAATAAGTATTTTATCTTTTTCATTTTTAACAAAAAATCAAATTATTATTTATAAATTATTCAACTTGCAAAGGTAATATTTTATTCCAAAGTATATGAAAAAATGGTTAATTGGTTAATTCTTTTTTTGAGGCGCTGTTAGCCCGAATGAACCACATTCCACATTTTGTTGTTTTTTGTCATGTTTTTTTAATATTTTATCTTAAAATTCATACCTTTGTACGATTGGAAAACAGAACAAAATAAAATCGAACAGAAATGAAATATCAGGAATTTATTGACGATTTAATTTCGTTATTAATAAAAGAAGACATTGGCGATGGTGATCATTCATCGTTATCGACTATTCCATTTGATGCCTGTGGCAAAATGAAACTTCTTGTTAAACAGGATGGTATAATCGCAGGAATTGAAATTGCCAAACAAATTTTTAACCGTATCGACAAAAACATAAAAATTGTTGAACAAAGATTGTACGACGGCGATAAAATAAAATTTGGCGATATTGCTTTTTTTGTCGAAGGACGAATACAGTCGCTTTTGCAATCGGAACGGCTTGTTCTTAATGTAATGCAGCACATGAGCGGAATTGCCACTCAAACGTCAATTTACGTAAAACAACTCGAAGGTTTGAAAACAAAAATACTCGACACTCGCAAAACTACGCCCGGGATGAGAATACTCGACAAAATGGCTGTGAAAATCGGCGGCGGCGAAAATCACAGAATAGGACTGTTTGACATGATAATGTTGAAAGATAATCATATCGATTTTGCAGGAGGCATTGAAAAAGCAATCATCAAAGCACAGGATTATTTGAAAAATACAAATCGCTCGCTGAAAATCGAAATAGAAGTTCGCAGCATCGCCGATATAAAACAAATAATGCACATCGGCGGAATCAATATTATCATGCTTGACAATTTTGATGTCGAAACAACTCGCCAAGCCGTGAAACTGATTGATGGGAAATATCAAACAGAATCATCGGGCGGAATAATAATAACCAATTTGCGCGATTATGCCGAATGTGGAGTTGATTTTATTTCGGTTGGCGCTCTTACGCATCAAATAAAAAGTCTGGATTTGAGCTTGAAAGCCGTGAAATAATTACAAAAACCATGACGCTTTACGTGAAAAATATTAAAAATGCAAAGAATAATTTATCGGCGGTTAAACTGAAAAGATTTGCCTGTTTTGCATATTTTATATTCGCAGCAATTTCTGTATTTGCTCAAAACTACGACGAACCGCCTGCCACAAAATGGAATCAGATAAAAACAGATCATTTCAAAATTATTTATCCGCGCGAAATTGATTCTACTGCTCAATATTACGCAAATATTCTGGAAAAGGCTTATAATTATGTTCCTCGCTCGCTCAACTATTATTATAAACGAACGATACCGCTGGTTTTGCACAATAAAGATTTAAATTCAAATGCATGGGTTAGTTTTGCTCCGCGTCAAATGGATTTTATGACAGCGCCGATAAACAATTTATATGTTACGCCATGGTCAAAAAGTCTTGCTTTGCATGAATTTCGTCATTATGTGCAAATAAGCAAATACAACAGTAAAGGCGTTTTGAAATTTGCAAGTTATTTGTTTGGCGATTATGCTTCGGTTGCCTGGGCGGGAATTGTTCCAAACTGGTTTTTTGAAGGCGATGCAACTCTTTCAGAAACATCGATGTCAAAATCGGGACGCGGACGGATGCCGTTTTTCCTTGCCGAATATCGCGCATATCTGCTTTCGGATAAAAATTTCTCGTACGACAAATGGTTGCAGGGATCATACAAAAATTTCATTCCTAATGATTATGCTTACGGATATGTGCAAACTTCTTATGCCCGCAAACGTTTCGGTACAGACGTCTGGGAAAAGACTCTCGATCGTGCGCAAACAAAATCAATTCCGTTTTTTGGGCGCGGATTCAGAAAAATTACAAATATCACGTTAAAGCAACTTCAAACCGAATCGTTTGAATATCTTAAAAAATCGTGGGAAGCAGAAAACCGCCAGACAGACGAAAACGTAAATTATATTACTGCCGATGCGAAAAATTATACAAAATATCTTTATCCTTATTTTATCGCCGAAGAAAATATTATTGCAGTAAAACATAATCTAAAAAATATTCCATCGCTTGTTGCGATTGACAAAAATGCAAATGAAAAACATCTTGCCGATATTGGATATTATGCGGATAAAATTTATTTCGCCGGCAACAGAATCTATTGGATTGAAACCATACAGGATATTCGCTGGACTGCCAAAAGCAGTAATACTGTCAAATTTTACGATTTAAATTCCAAACAGATTAAAACCGCTTTGAATCGAACCCGTTATCGTACGCTTGCTTTTGCCGACAGCGCCAATGTGTTTGCAGCCGCAAAATATACAAAAAATGACAAAAATTTTATTTGTATTTTAGATAAAACCAAATTCGCCGAAATATATGAAACGCAAACGCCGAAAAATGCAACAGTTGTCAGTCTTACGATAAACGAACAAGGCAATATGATTGCGGCAAGTTTACTTTCGGATGATGGAATGTCGTTGCAAACGCTGGATATTACAAACGGCAAATGGAATATTTTAATCGAGCAGTCGTTTACAGGTATTGAAAATATCTGTTTTTACGATGAATATATTATTTTCAATTCGGGTTTTGATGGAGTTGATAATTTATATTTAATATCAACGAAAACGAAAAAAATACATCGTTTGACAAATTCAAAATTTGGGGCGATTGCCGCAAATCATAATAAAAACAACGATTTGATATATTCCGAATATTACGGCAACGGACTGAAACTTGCAACAAAAAAAATTACATTTGATGAAAACACCAATATCGACTGGACGCAGCCTTATAAATTTGAACTTGCCGAAACCATTGCCGCACAGGAAAATTTTGTAATTGACACCATCGATTTGAAAAATATAAAAACATACACTCCTGAACCGTACAGCAAAACAACAAACTCATTTCGCATACGCAACTGGCTGCCTTTTTATGCAGGAATAAATCCCGAAAAAACAATTACTTCGTTTTACAGCAGCGATGATGAAGACGATAAACTGAGTTGGGGAACAACAATTATTTCTCAAAATCTGCTTGGACGAAACACAACTGCACAATTGGCATATTCGTATCGCAACAATCATTCGGCAATACACGCAGGTTTCACACATTCAGGCTGGTTTCCCGTTATAAGCATTGAAGGACATTACGGCGGCGGGAAAAATTTTTTGATAAACGAAGGAAAATTGTACGAAGGAAACGAAAACAGATTTAACATAGAAGCCACAACGTATATTCCGTTTGTTTTTTCAAATTCACGTTATGTGCGGGGAATTATTCCAAGCATTATATTTTCTGTCAGCAATTCAAAATATTTTGCGCCAAGTCATTTGTCGATGCGAAAAGCAAATCTTGCCGAATACGGTGTCAGTGCGTATGTTTACAGACGATTATCAAAAACAGATATTTTTCCAAGATGGGGTTTAATATTTAATTTTCAGTTTAAAAATTCGCCTTTCGATACAGAAAATTTTGGAAATATTTACGGCGGAAAAATCACGGCGTATATTCCCGGACTGTTTGTAAATCACGGATTGCAATTATCTGCATTATATCAGAAACAGAATGCCAAAAGATATTTTTATTCTTCTGTCTATGATTTTCCGCGAGAAACGAATAACATGATAAGCCAGAAACTTAATATGTATTCGGCAGATTACACGTTTCCGATTGCATATCCCGATGTCAATTTAGGCGCATTGACTTACATTACCCGCATACGCGCAAATTTGTTTTACGACTTTGCCCTAACAAAAAATGCAAAAAATATAAACGATAATATTTATTCATTTGGAACGGATGTTTTGTTTGATGCATATTGGTTTAGAATGCCTTATCCCGTAACGCTGGGAATAAGATTTTATAAAACAAATTTGGAAAATAATATTGGAATTCGATTAATAACGGCAGTGTCTTTTTGAAAAGAACGTAATATCAAACCGCAAACAAAAGGATTAAATAGTCGTTCCTTAAAAATAAAAAATCAGCAATAATACGACATTATTTCTGTCAATTTTGTTTTGACATAAAAGCAAGCAGCACGTCATTGCGAGGAGCGCAGCGACGAAGCAAGCCAGAAAAATAAACAATGAATAATATTCTGGATTGCTTCACTTCGTTCGCAATGACGTGCTTTTTGGATTGGCTGCGCCGAGCTCCGCTGCGGTTGGCTACGCCGAACCCTGCGGGTTTCGGTTGCTTCCTGCTTCGCAGTTTGCAATGACGAACACAAAGAAAAAAAAACTGTTCATGTTTTGCCGACTTTTAGCCTGTATGTATGTAAAACACGGTATTTTTATTCGGTAATTTGCATTTATAACTTGTTTATAATAAATAATTTGTATTCTTTTAAGTAGCGACTCAAAAAAACCGCTATTTATCCAATTCGTCTTTTAGCGCTGCAAAACCGCTCGACGACATATTTATTTCGTAAAGCATACCGACGTCTGTTTTCAGGTAGCATATTTGTTTTCGTATGTCTAACTTGTAAATGGCTTTTTTGTTTATCAGATGACCTCTTCCTGCCCGCACAAACAGTCCAGATGGAAGCAATTTTGCTTCAACTTCGCCCAAACGTTCAAAAATTGCTTCTTCGCCATGTTTCGATGTAAACATTTTGCAATAATTGCCTTCGGCTTCGCAATACGCTATTTCCGATGCATATATTACCAGTGTCGAATTGAATGTGTGAAATGAATATTTTCGTTCAGGAATATTAATATTTTTGTCAGATATTTCTTTCATCTTTGTTATGGCTTTTGCCAGTTCTACGATATTCACAGGTTTCAACAGATAATCGACTGCCTGATATTTTATTGCCCGTAAAAGATAATTGGTTTTATTGAATGCTGTGGTAAAAATTATGTAAGGCATTATGTTCAGCGCAAGGTTTAACTGTTCTACCAGCCATAACGAGTTTTTACCCGGCAACTGAATATCCAAAAACAGCAACTTGGGTTTTATTTTCAATATTTTTTCAAGAGCGGTATCGGCATCGCCGCAGGTATCTGCAATTTCGATATCGGGATGATATTCGTTCAACTTTTGAATTAGACTTAACAAAGGCAAACGTTCATCTTCGACTATTACTGCTGTGTATTTTTTCATTATTATTATATTTATTTTTACTCATAATCAAACCCTTTGGGAACAATAATTTCTATGCGTGTGCCGAGCGGACGGTTGTCGCTGTCGTACAGGTCGATGATGCGCTGTATTATTTTTTTATCGTTCATCTGATTGTACAGTTGTATTTGCTGCGACAGAATATTCAATCCCTGCTGGCTGCCCTGTGTTTGCAGGCGTTTTGCTTCTTCGCGTCCTATTCCGTTATCTTCTATTATGATAATAATCTCGTCGGTATTGTGCAGCGACAATATTCGCACGTTCAAAAGTCCTTTGTCTTTTTTAGTGCGAAGTCCGTGTTTGATTGCATTTTCGCTATGCGTATGCAAAATCATATTGGGCAACATTATTTGCCTGTCAACATCTTTATCCATCTCAATATTAAACTCAAAATTATCGCCGAAACGCATTTTTTCGAGATTCAGATACAGTTCTACGTATTCTATTTCCTGTTCGAGCGTGCGAGCGGGACGGTCAACATCGTTGAGCGTGATATTGGTAAACGCCGAATACATCGAAAGATATTTGTTGGCTTCTTCTTTCGAAAAGTTCATAATGTAATATTCTATTCCTGCCAGCACATTGGCATTGAAATGGGGAATGGAGCGCAAACGTATTGACTGTATTTGCAGGTTATTTAATTGTTTTTGACGTTCGAGTACATCAAGTTTTTTCTTGTTCTGTTTGTCCATATAACGGTATGAAATAAATGCTATTATCAGTATAAAGAATATGATGCATAAGGAATAAAACCATAAGGTTTGCCAAAATGCGGGTAAAATGGTAAAAGTTTTTGTTATAACAGTGGTTTCCGAATCGGGCGTACCGGTATCGGCAATTACCTGAAACTCGTAATGACCGGGCAACAGGTTGTTGAATGTTACTTCGCTTTCGGGTGAAGGTTTCGACCATTCGTCCTGAAAGCCGGTCAGGCGATAGCGATAACGTACGCTTTGAGGGTCTGAATAACAAAGTCCGGTGTACGCAAAACGGAAATTACGCTGATTGTGTTTCAGTGAAGAGCCGTTTTCCAATTCCATCATATCTGTATTGTTTGCCGAATATTGGGCTGATGTAAGATAAAGCAGAGGCGTATAGTTTCGGTGCATTAATTTCGACGGATTAAATTTTAACACATTGGGGCTTTGTGTTCCCATCCAGATATTGCCGCTGTAATCTTCTGACATGGTGTTCCAGCTTGGCTCGCCTGCTGAATATCCGTTGCTGTAGTCGAATGATTTAAAACGTTTCGTTTCGGCGTCTATTATGCGTATTCCCGTATTGTCGGATATGACAATCAGGTTGTTTTGCGTATAGCAGATGTTTGCGATTATGGTATTCGGGAACTCCATAAACAGCCGTATTGTATCGCCATCGGTGTAGTAGATATGACTTTCGCAACTAAACCATATTCGTCCCGAGCGGTCTTTTATCGATGCTTCGGCATTCATTGTGTTTTCGCCGAAGAAGTAAGCGGTATCCGTTTCGCTTATACGGCAAATACCGTCGTGTCCACCTATCCACAGTCGGTTTTTATTGTCGGCTTTTACGGTATAAATAGTGGAACGTAGTATATCTACGTGTGAAATCTCGCGTTTTTTGTTTCCTTCATTATCAAGTATGAAAAGTTTACCATAGCCTCCAACAGCAAATTCGTTATCATTAATTATGCACGATGCGACATGATATTGTTCGGGTATTATGTTGAGCCAACTGAATTTTCCGTTTTTATATTTCAGAATATCCGAATATGTGGGAAAATAGAATGCATCGCCTACACGTATTGACTGGTATGAAAATTCCGTAGTTGATGTGGGATGCGCCGGATAATGCAGTTCTTCGTATTTGCCATCATCGAAAAGTATGAGTTTACCGTTACCGGTAGTCATAAAGACCTTGCTGTTTTCTATCGGAACAATGGAATAGACAATGTCGGCATTTTGCGCGTTTACCTTGTAGGTAACAAAATCAAGTTTGAAGAAATTGTAAATACCCTGTCGCGAAGTGAACCACAGATTGCCTTCATGGTCGAACATCAACGAACGCGGAATATTGATATTGTCTATAATTGTTTCTAATTTGCCGTTTCGACAGTAGCGTACTCCGCTGTTATCGTAGATAATCAGATTATCGTCGGCATCAACGACAGCAAACAAATCTTCATCGCTGTTTATGGAAGAGCGGTCGATTCCTTGCTCGAACTTATATTTCTGGTCAACGCCTGCTTTGTTTATTTTCCATACTCCATCATAGCCGACTGCCAGCAATTCGTCTTTTGTTTTAACAAATCTGCATACGTAAATATTGTCGAACACCGCCTTTTCGTTACCATCTGTGTCTGTTATGTGTATCTTACTGTCGCCTGTGGGAATATAAAACAGTTGTGATGCCATGTCGTAATATATGCTCTGACCGTATTCCATTTCATCAATTAGCGGATGGTTGAAAAATTCGACCAGCGTATCGCCATGTAAGCGGAAAAGCGAATTTTTTCTTGTATCGCGTTTCATATAGACACTGTAACCGCGAGGAAGTCCGGGCGACCGATTTACATTATAATTCAGGTTTCGGTCTTTGAATATCATGCGCAATTTGTCGGTTTTGACATCAAGTATGTAAATAAAATAATAGCCGTAAATGACTATCTCGCCGCTTTCGTTTTCTTCAATTTTGTTTATTGGCAGCGACTTGTCGGTTAAATATTTTTTGAATGTATGCCCATCGAAACATACGCAGCCGTGTTCGGTACCAAACCACATAAAGCCGCGCGAATCCTGAAACAGACATTCGACTATTTCGGTTGGCAGTCCATCGGCAATGCCGTAACGCCGGTAATTGTACTCGGACGTAACGAGCGGTTGCGCCGACAGAGCCGCACAACTCAAAAACAGTATAATTGTTAATTTTAATTTCATTGTCAAAAGTATAAAAAATATTTGTATTCAGCATCTTGATTTAGCATTGTACATATCATCATTAAATTATTATTTGTTTGTTTCGTCATTTCGAGCCTGTCGAGAAATCTGTAACAGATTGGCTGCGCCGAGCTTCGATTCCTTACTGCGCTCGGAATGACACCCTGCATTGTTAATTGTCAATTATTAATCGTTCATTCTTTCTTTGCGGTTTGATTTTTTTACTGCGAAGGTCGCAAAGTTCTACGCAAAGGCAGGCAGAGGTTTTTTTATCATTAATCAAATTATCTGTCTGTCTATCTCTTAATTATTAATTATTTGAGCAGTTGCAATTGTCGAAATTCCTGTATGTTTCCGTTTCTGTCCACAGCATAATCCACAGGATTGAACAGATAACTGTCGGAAGTATAAATTGTGCCGCCCTCGGCGCTTTGCCATACCTTGCTGCCCATGCTTACAGGCACTTCCATAACCTTGCCATCCGTACCCACATAGCGATCAACGCCTTTGATAACATCCGTCCATCCCTGATTTATACGCTCCATCGATGCCTGACGGCTGGCGTTCACCTCGCGGCGCGAGTTCATCACATATTCATGCGTTTCCTGAATCTGTCGCGACATGTTTTGCTGATGACGTATTTCGAATTGCGCCATTTCGTTCTTTATGCGCATCGATTCCTGTTCGTTGTGCCGTATGCCTTGCATCACAATGTTGTTGAGATCTGCAATATACTGCTCGTTGTATTTTATGGAAGGCAACATCTGTTCAATATCCTTTTCTGCCTTTTTGCGGTTTTTTGCAGGCACGGTAGCCGACCACAACGCCTGCTGATTCCAAAGAACAGTAGATGTGTTAAGGTATTGGCTGCGAATATCCTGATATGTGGCGTGAATGATAACTTCCATAAAATGTATTACAGTGTCGCCGTTTTGCAGCCATCGGTATTCTGCCGCAGCGCGGTCAATGGTCTGCTTGTGTATGTGCAAGCCTGTGGTAGCGGCAGGATTGTTTCTTGCATAGTCAACCATAGTATTATACATTTGCATGCGCTGCTCTTCGAGCTGGCGACGTTCGTCTTCCGAATACTGGTCAACAGTCTTCAACATGACACGCTTTGCATTTTTTATGTTTGGAAACTGACGGCGAAACACGTAATCGAGATAATCGGCAGCCGTCATAAGGTTCAGATAAACCGTTTTGCCATCGCTTGTACCCGATCGATTGAACTGTGTCTGCGAATAGTTGCGATTGCCATCTATAAAGAAGTAAGCGTTCAGATGTTCGTTTACTCCCTTTATGCTGTTGCAATATGCCGTACCTGTCCATTGCGTTCCTGCAAGTAACTGCCATCCGGGCAACTGCGACATGCTTAACATCTCCATGTTGTTCATGTCGGGAGAGTAGGCGCGGACGGTCTTTGCCCTGCCCGTGCCTGTCTGTCCGCTGCACGATATAAATACGGCAGCGATTAACAGTATTGTTATAATTTTATTCATTTCCATATTTATTTATAAATTATTTTAATTTTCACATAAAAAAACGTGCAAGCCTTTTTCAATATGAGTTTACACGCGATTGACAATTGACAGTTATGTGTTTTGCTTAATATTGTCGTTTCATTCTTCGTTAATAATTGTTTCAATTTAATATAAACCCGAAGGCTTGTAATTATTATAATAACATACGAGCAGGATTGGCAAAATATATAATTATGTTCAATCAATTAAAAAACAACCGATGGATGGCTGGTTTGCCAATCGCAACCCGTATCGTTATTATTGCAACCCCAAAATTATCCTGTCTGTAAAATTTACAAAGATCATCATCCTCGCCGTTCCGAGTGGGACGACCTCGCCACACCGAAAGGGACATCCTCGTTGCACCAAGTGCGGCATCTTCATATCAACGGCTTATACCGTCAACACGTAATCAAAGACGTATGTGCGCGGCTCTTTGAGCAAATTTGTTCCCGAAGAGTACTGCGTAGTGATACTCAGTTTGTAGTCGCCTGCGAGCAAACCGTTCGGCACGATGAAACTTACCTTCGACGGGTCGTTTACGATGACAGCGTTTGCGGCTATCGCCGTAACTTCCTGCGTGTTCAGGTTTGTCAGATAAATGCCGTTGTCGTGGCTTTCGCCTGCGATTTTGATTTTGTTTCCCGACAGGCTTACGCCTCCGCCCGGCGTCAGGTGCGCATTGTCTTCGCCCGATGCAACGTCGTGTACGCTGTTGATGACTATGCCGCTTTGCGACATCCCGCGCACGTTTACCTGCGTTGTTTCTATTGCTTCGCGCAGTGCGACGGATGCCGCTGCCTTTACGTGGAGGCTGTGTTTTGTCGGATCCCATTTTGCATGGTCGCCGATAAACGTGCCGTTAACTATAAGACTGAAATATCCGAGTCCGAAATATACGCTTGCTCCGTTGGTTATCTGCTCGATGGCTATCTCTTTGAGAATATCAAGCGAAGCGCGCAGCGTAGCAGGACTCAAGTCGGTGCGGCGTGCAACGGCGAGTTTAATCAAATCGTCTTCTTTGAGCGATTTGCTTGTTACTACTCGACCAAAACGATCGTCTTTACGTTCGGTAATAGTCAGGTCGTACAGTTCGACTATTACGCTTGTTTTTTCTTCATTTACCATAATTTTTTCATTTTTATTTATTCAGTTAAAAGTTTGTAATGTTGTAAGGTTTGATTGTTTATTTGTTTATAGTTATTAATTGCTAATTATCAATTGATAATTAATTCGTTTCATGTCATCGACAGCAACCCGCGCGTTGTGAATATGGATGTTTCGGATTTTTACCGAGCGATAATTCCTGACGGAATATTTCTCGTGTTTGGTATAATATTCTGATAACTTCATCATAATGCCATATTATCATATCTATACTTTTTCTTCAAAATATTTCTTTTTATTTGCTTTATTTCTAAAATATTTATACCTTTGCAGTTGAAAACAAAGGTAACTATACGGACTTAGTTTCGGTTAAAGATAACAGTACCCGTTTTGCATACCGTAAGAACTGCAGGCGGGTCATTTTTTATAAATGACAACCAATAAAGATTCAAGAACGATTGAAGAACAAATAGCCCTACTGAAATCAAGAGGGATGTTGATTAAAGACGAACAAAAAGCGGCTTTTTATTTAAATTATATCAGTTATTATCGTTTGAAAGGATATTGGTGGGATATGCAAACCGACCGAATTAATCATATTTTCGCGCCTAATTCATATTTTGAAGATGTTATTAATCTTTACAACTTTGACCGTCAATTGAGATTGGTACTTTTTGATGCAATTGAGTTTATTGAAATAGCCTTTCGCACCAAATTCATCTATCACCTTTCGCAGGCATACGGAGGCTTATGGTACTTAGACGATACATTGTTTGAAAATAACAAATTACACAAAATCCAAATAGAAGAACTTAAAACCGAATTTGCCAGAAGTGGTGAAATATTTGCAAAAAATTTTCGTACAAAACACCCAACAGAAAGTGAAGATACATCTATCTGGATAAGTAGTGTCAATCCTGATGTGTGGATAATTTTTGAAGTTGCTACCTTTGGCACACTCTCAAAAATTTACAAAAATCTTAAACACCAGTTACCACAAAAATCTCATATAGCCAACGAATTTGGATTGAATTTGCATAGCGAATTATCAAGTTGGCTGGAAGCAATATCGTACATACGCAATATTATTGCTCACCATTCAAGAGTATGGAGTAGAAATATGATAAAGCCCCTGCCTCGCCCAAAAACCCGCGTAATCAATGGTTACAAAACGAAATAAAACAAGTGCAGGAAAAAAAGCCATTTCTCATTATTACAGCTATGGTTTATCTCTGCAATGCCATAAACCCAAACAATGAAATAAAAAATAAATTATTAAATCTGTTTCGAAATAATATCAATATTCCTGTTTACAAACTTGGGTTCCTCAATAATTGGGAAAAAGAACTCATTTGGCAATAGATAAAAAATTCTACCGTGTCAAATTCTTTTTGATTTCATTTTCCATAAACAAGAAAAATATCCTGACGAATATCATTTCGCGCGGAGCAGCGGCGGCGTTTCATGTCATCGACAGCAACCCGCGCGTTGTGAATATGGATGTTTCGCGTTTCTACAGCAATATCAATCCTTCGGATTTTTCGTTATTAATTGCTAATTACTAATTGTCAACAGCGTGTAAACTCATAATGTCAAAGACCATTTTTGTTATAGATCCTGTCGGAATAACCTGTTTTTATTGCATTTTCACAACGGGCGCAAGGTTTTCACTCGAGTTTTATCCTTATTTTTTGTGAAATCTGTGCGCCCGCCGTGTTTTTGCATATTTATTATTCAATCTACAGTTTCTTTGTAATGCCCCAAAATTGGTTTATCATCACGTGTTGTTACATTGAAACTGATTTCGTAAGTGTTACCGTTTTTCGCTACTGTAGCAGAACCCGATTTCAGGGAGCCACTCTCACCGGACGATTCGCTGCCAATAGAGTAAAAGAACGCATCCATAGTGCCTGCCGCATGTGAAGTGCTGTAATCGTACGTTTTAGAACCTTCGGGAAATGTAGAATTGGCAACTAAAATATCAATCTCTACAATACTGCCGCCTGCGAGTGCGAGTTCTATTCCATAACCATACGTGCCGTTTCCGTAATAATCTTCATAATCAATCAGCTGCGCTGATACAGCGACATAATTTTTACCGTTATATAGTACGTAATTTTTAGATTTGTCGACACCGCTTGTGCTTCCGTTGTTGTCATCATCCTTGCTGCACGCCGTGCAGACTAATGCAGCCACTGCTGCAATCATTAAATAGTTTAATACTTTTTTCATTTTGTTTGTGTGTTAAAATTTGTTTGTTTTATACATTGTGTTGTTCCGTGCATATAATATCCTGTTTATTCTACGCGAATTTGGTTTGTCTTTCGCATATAAGTATCACTAACGTTGACTGCCGTTACCGAGAATGTCTTATAATCTGCTTTCATTGTTATTTTTGCTGCTCGCCAATATGTAGAACCATCCCATGTAGAATGCCAAAGCTCGGAACAGGTCCATGTAGTGTCGGTTGTGCGTACAATATCTTTAAATTTAGCCGATGTTCCCAAACTGATAAATCCTTTATTCAATGGCATGTTCCATCCGCTGTCGTTTGATAACTTGGCAAATACGGCGCTGTCGCCGGCAAAGGTTATTTCCATGTCGTATTCAATGTTATTATGCATCGTTCTCACCCAAGTGCCATCCAATTCTTTAGATATCGGTTCGGGGTTGTCGTCATCTTTGCTGCACGCCGTGCAGACTATTACAGCCATTGCTGCAATCATTAAATAGTTTAATATTTTTTTCATTTTTTTAAAATTTGTTGTTTAATCTGTTTGTTTGTCATTTCGAGCCTGTCGAGAAATCTGTTGCAGTTTGGCTACGCCGAGCTTCGGTTTCTCTCTGTGTTCAAAATAACGCTCTTTTTTGTTTATTTGTTTTCAGTTAAAAAAGGCAGCGGCAATAAAAAGTATCAGTTCTAATTTTTAATTTATAAAATGTAATTTATGAAAAAATCTCATTCCCAGTGCAAAGTACCGCTGCCTTTATTCATTGTTTGTTTGTTTATTTGTTCATTCGTTTGTAAACTGTTAATTATTAAAAGTAAAGACTGAATCCTGCGCCAATGCCGAAATTCACGTCTGCGCCTTTCGAGAATGGCAAGTCAATAATCATTAACGGCTCGATAGAAATGTTTTTGTTGATAAAAAATGCATATCCGCCGTTGAAGTTCACGCCAAACACGGGATCGCCACTTCCTACTGTAACTTTAAACATTGCTGTAGCAAACAGTCCTCCGCGCGAGTTAGCCAAAAAATAATAACGTACGCCTGCGCCAATATCGAATGTAGTGGTGGTAGTAGAACTTGACGTTTCTCCCCATTCGCCAGCTACGCTTTCAGTCGAAGCCACATTAAGCCCGATACCGCCGGCAATTGCAAGTTTATCGGCGACAAAGTAGCCACCCGTACCATTAATATTCAGGGCAACGCCGTTGGTAAATCTTATTCCTACGCTTGTCCCATCTGCCGCTATCAAAATATTCCCTTTCTGTAATTGCTCGGGAACCTGAGCAAAGGCTGTGCAAGCAATAAATGCAGCAACCAAAGTAATCATTAGTTTTTTCATTGTGTGATTTTTTAATTTGTTTGTAAGAAATTTTGTAATCATTTTTTTAATTTGTCTGTAATAAAAATTTGTAATTTAATTTAAGGTTAAAAATAATTTAGAAAGTCCAGCCAACGCAGACTTGAAAAACGCTATGACGGTTGCCCGATACCTTGTATTCGCCACTCCCGCTTGAGCCGTTCAGCAGTCCCATGTTATAGCGTGCGCCGACAGTGAGATGTTCCATAAACATATATTGCACGCCTGTAACAGCAGCAACATCAAGAGTGTTGATTTTTTCGGGTTTCAACATATCGTCTAATTTCGAACCCGAAGCGCTTGAGCCATCCGACCATGTAACTTTGCGGCTGATGTTAAAACCAACCTGTACCCCGCCAAAAACACTGAACTCGGGAACAGTCGGTATAAATTTGAACTCTGCCAGTAAAGGAACGTTGATAAAGCCCATACGAATTTTCGTTTCGCCCGACTGTGCAGTCTTCTTGTTTGAGCCTTGACCTGAATACAGCAATTCGCCCTGAATTGCAAAAATGTCGCTAATAGCGTAATTTACATACCCGCCAACATGAAATCCTATTGTCATGCCCGGTGTTTTCTCTTTTTCACCACTGTAGCTTGCCGCCGACATGGTTGCTACGTTAAGTCCGGCTTTTACGCCGAATTTCAAATTTTGTGCATTTGCATCAAGCGTCATTATTAACGCTGCTAAAATAAAAGTGATTTTTTTCATAATAAAAAACATTTTTTTGTTTGATAATTAATTTGTCGATGCAAAGGTATAATGAGCCGATTTTAAAAACATCATAAAAAAAGCACTTTTTTACGAATCAGTATCCGCAGTACACGACCCCCCCTTTTTTATACACGAACCGAAAAGCGAAATGTTAAAAAAATGTTGAATTGTTTATTTGCTTGTCATTGCGAGCCTGTCGAGAAATCTGTTGCAGTTTGGCTACGCCGAGCTTCGGTTTCTCACTGCGTTCAAAATAACGCTCTTATCTGTTTATCTCTTAATTCTTAATTGATTAACGTTAATCATTAAAACCTGATTTCTACCTGATTCATCTGACAAACAACCTTAGTAGAATACGTGAATAATCCACACAAAAATATTATTAAAGTGCGAGTAAAATCTCACACAAAAGAATTAGCTAATAAGGTAATTATGCGAGGTAAATTGCCCTGTTACTGAGATTGTTTTGTTGTCGAAATCAGGTAAAAATTAGGTTTTGTTCTCCCTTCGACAGTTATTTTTTGCGAATGATTTTTGTTTAATCTGGAATAAAACCGATATATCTCATTATTTCACATCCTTAAAATAACCTTAATAGCATTATATTTGCCCATTCATTCTGGTCATTTTAAAATATTTAATTATTTTTGCGGATACAATGATATAATTAAATTTAATGCGGATGATAAAAGTTTCGGATTTATATAAAAGTTATGGCAATCTCGAAGTTCTGAAAGGCATACAACTGAATATCTACAAAAGTGAAGTCGTTTCGATAGTAGGAGCAAGCGGAGCGGGAAAAACAACTTTGTTGCAGATTATAGGAACAATCGGCAATCCCGACAAAGGCAAGGTTTTTATAGGAAATACCAATGTGTTTTCGTTGCAGGGTAAGGCTCTGGCTGATTTCAGGAACAAACATATAGGATTTGTTTTTCAATTTCATAATTTGCTGGCAGAGTTTACTGCTGTCGAAAATATTTGTATTCCAGCGTTCATCGCAAACGAAAAACCAAGTAAAGCCGAAAAACGCGCAAAAGAAATTCTGTCGTTTCTGAATCTTACGGAACGGGCAAGCCACAAACCATCGCAACTTTCGGGAGGCGAACAGCAGCGCGTAGCCATTGCGCGAGCGTTAATCAACAATCCCGACATTATACTTGCCGATGAGCCTTCGGGAAATCTGGATTCAAAAAACAGAGACGAAATTCACAAACTGTTTTTCAAGTTGCGCGATAATTTCGGTCAAACGATAGTAATTGTTACTCACGATAAAAATCTTGCCGAAATGGCTGACAGAAAAATCACAATGAGCGATGGAAAAATAACAGATAATTAAAGTCGAAAAATGGAAAAAGATGCTTTGAAAGATTTACTCGAAACCTTGCATGATAAATACAATAATGCCGATTTCATAGAAAACGATCCTGTTTCAATTCCTCACAATTTTGGGACAAAAGAAAATATTGAGATAAGCGGATTTTTTGCATCGACTGTTGCGTGGGGAAATCGCAAAGCCATTGTAAAAAGCGCAATGCAAATGATGTCGTATATGGATAATCAGCCGTATGATTTTATAACAACGGCATCCGAAAACGAAATACAACAATTATCGACATACGTTTACAGAACGTTCAACGGACAGGATTTCATGTATTTTGTCAGAGCATTGCGGCAATTTTGTATGAAATTTGAAAGTCTTGGAAAATTTTTTGAGCAGGAATTTATCAACAGTCAGGATATAAGAATTGTGCTGTCGCGTTTTCGTTCACATTTTTTTGAAATACAGCACGATAAACATTGCGAAAAACATCTTTCGTCAATCGACAGAGGCGCTGCCTGCAAACGATTGAACATGTATCTTCGCTGGATGGTTCGCAGCGACAGACGCGGAGTAGATTTTGGACTGTGGAAAAACATTCCGATGTCGGCATTATATTTGCCTCTGGATGTTCACAGTGGAAACATGGGACGCGCTTTTGGTCTGCTTGCACGCAAACAAAACGACTGGAAAGCGGTTGAAGAAATCACTCAAAATCTTCGCAAGTTTGATGCCGCCGATCCTGTTCGTTTCGATTTTGCGCTGTTCGGCGCAGGAATTAATCAATTGAAAATAAATGTTGATAATCTTTTGTAAAATGTTGTAGCATTTTTTGAATTTGAATCGGCTTTTATTTTTTTCTTATGAAATATTAAAATCATCTTTCTTTTTGATTTTTATCAGATTTTGCTTATTATCTATTTTCCTATACAAAATTTTGAAAATATATTGCCTAAAATTTCGTCAGTCGTAATGCTTCCTGTGATTGTACCTATATGGAAAATGCAATCGCGAATATCCTGTGCAAGCAAATCGTGAGGAATGTTTTGCTTCAGTCCGTTTTGTATTCTGACTATTGCCGAATGTGCGTTTTGCAAGGCTTCAAAATGCCGAACATTTGTTACAACAACATCATTCGAACCAATTTCTGGCATTTGGACTGTTTCGAGCAAAATGTTTTGCAGCAGTTCGATATTTAAATATTTTTTAGCCGAAATATTCACTTGTTTCATTTCTATATCGCTTGCAATATTAAGATTTACAGTCGATTTGCCTATGTCAATTTTGTTGTAAACAATAATCAGTTTTTTATTTTTACAGCGTTCAATTATTTTCGGTAACATATTTTCAGTATTTTCCAAAGATTGCGATGCATCGATAATCCAAAGAACAATAGAAGCCTGTTCGATTTTATTATATGTCCGCTCTATTCCCAAATTTTCTATTTTATCTTTTGTAGTGCGGATTCCTGCAGTGTCGATGAAACGAAATATTATTCCTCCGATATTTGTTGTATCTTCGATTGCATCGCGCGTTGTACCGTGAATTTCGCTGACTATTGCGCGTTCTTCGTTGAGAAGAATGTTTAACAATGTTGATTTTCCCACATTTGTTTCGCCGACAATCGCAACAGGAATGCCGTTTTTGATAACATTGCCGACATCAAAAGATTTACAAAGTTTTGAAATAAATTCTTCGATATTTGTAGCAGTTTTGCCAAGTTGTTTTCTGTCGGCAAATTCAACATCTTCTTCATTAAAATCAAGTTCAAGTTCAATAAGCGAAGCAAATTCAACTAATTTTTGACGAATACTTTGCAGTTCGTTCAAAAAATTTCCACGCATTTGATTCATTGCAACCCTGTGCGCCGCTTGCGATTCGGAGTTTATTAAATCGGCAACAGCTTCGGCTTGACTCAAATCCATTTTGCCATTTAAAAATGCACGTTGAGTAAATTCGCCTGCGCGAGCAAGCTCACAGCCATTTTCGATAAGTAATTTCAATATTTGTTGTTGAATATAGGCAGAACCATGGCACGAAATTTCCACCGTGTCTTCGCCTGTATATGAGTGTGGCGCTCGAAAAATACTGATAAGCGCTTCGTCTATAATTTCGTTTTTATTGTTTTTTATTTTGCCGAAAACGATTGTATTTGATCTTGCATCAAACAAATTTTTATTTTTGTTCGATGCGCAGAAAATTTTGCTCGCATTTGCTATTGCTTTTTCGCCTGAAATCCTTATCACAGCAATGCCTCCAATGCCTGTCGCAGTTGATATTGCACAAATTGTAGATTGATTCATTTAATATATTTTTTTTGCAAAAATAATAGATTATGCTCGATTATATAAATTTGTCATGTTACAATTATATTAACTTACAATTTATATGCATTCAATAATCTTAGAAAATCTTTACTGTATATATGTTTTGTTACACATTATAAATAATAAAAATCAAAAAATATTATTTTTTGTTATAATTTGTAATATAATCGTTATATCTATTTTTTACTTAAAAATTTTATGTAAAAATTAGCAAAACGATATAAACATTTAAATACTTGTAAATGCCTGTAAATATTGATACTATAATACATTTAAAAATAAAAAAACCATATTTGTTTTGATAATACATAGTAATGGATTGATATAATTTTTAATGTTTAATTGATTGTATCATACGCTATTATATTGCTAATATTACATATTGTTTTTTATTCGTGGGAAAAACAAAAATATTTTTATGATTACAAAAAAACATAATAAAAACGCAGTTTTTTCAGTAAAACTATTTAAATTTATGAAAATAGAATAAAATTTACGATTTTAACACTTCTACGAAAAAAATTTAAAATAATGTGATTTTATAACGTTCTGATAATAAATAAAATGTAAAATAATTTTAATATTTTTTTCATAAAGGCTTGTAAATTTATGTTAAACCCATTATATTTGCAAAAAGAAAACATAAAATTTATGGAAATTTATAGTGAAAAAGGAAACAATTAAAATTAAATTCGCATGAAGAAAATCATTTTACAAATGCTGCTCGTAATTGCGAGCGTTGGTTTTGCGCAAGCGCAAACCAGAATTACAGGAAAAATCATAGATGCAGAGGGTAAACCCCTCGATATCGTGACTGTTACTGTAAAAGAGGTGCCCACAGCGGGCGCGTTCACTGATGCTGACGGTAATTATACAATAAATGTACCGTCAGGAGGATCGACTCTTGTGTTCAGTTATATAGGTTATCTAACACAGGAAGTTGCTATTGGCACACGTTCTATTATAAATGTTACATTAGAAAGTGATGCTATAACACTTGAAGAATCAGTTACTATAGGGTATATGACTGTAAAAAAATCAACTTTTACAGGAGCCGCTACAGTTCTTAAAAGCGATAAGATCGAAAAATTACCTGTCGCTTCTGTTGATCAAGCTTTACAAGGACAGGTGCCGGGTTTACAGGCAACAACAGGTAGCGGACAGCCCGGATCCGCCACAAAATTACTTATTCGTGGTATCGGTTCTGTAAATGCAGGTACAGACCCTCTCTATATAGTAGATGGAATACCTGTTACTACAGGTAATCTTCTTGATATAGCAGGAGGCTACAACGGAGAAGTTGCAAGCGCTTCGGTTGATTTAAATCCCAATGATATCGAAACTGTGAACGTTTTGAAAGATGCTTCGGCAACTTCTATTTATGGATCCCGTGCTGCAAATGGAGTTGTTGTTATTACAACAAAACATGGACGTAAAGGAAAAACAAATTTCAATTTTTCATCTCAAGCAGGCATTTCAAGCCGTACCAACACAGGTTTCAGAATGGTAAATCGAGATGAATGGATAGAACTCGCTCGTGAATCTTACCTTAATTCGGGACGTACGGAAACGCAATTTAATACTTATATGAACAATTTCCCAAAAGATGCAAATGACAACTTTTATGATACAGATTGGGAAAAAGAGGCATACAGGGATAATGCATTAACATATCAAGCAGATTTCTCTGCTCGTGGGGGAGATGACAAAACGGCATTCTTTTTCTCTTTGGGTCGTTACTCTCAGGAGGCAGTTCTAAAATGGGGTGAAGTACGCCGTACTTCTGCTCGTCTAAATTTAGATCATCAGGGAGCTAAATGGTTGAAGTTTGGTGTTAATTCAACATATTCCTATGTATTCAGAGATATTCCGCTGACAACATCCGCTTATTATATAAATCCCGTAGCAGGTTCTTTGAATCTCTCTCCACTTGAGCCAGTTTACAATGAAGATGGATCTTATCGTCACAAAATGATTGGAAATAACGGTGTAAATTTTGTTGAGGCTAATAATTACAATATAATGGAATATAGGTCTCATCGTCTGATTGGCGCTTTATATGCAGAACTTACTCTGTTAAAAAATTTAAAGTTTAAAACTCAATACGGCTATGATCTTACTATGCTTACAAGCGACCAATGGGATGATCCACGTACTACAGGCTCTTCTGCAGATAATTTAGGTAGAGCCACTCGTTATACAGATCAATATCTTGTGCAAAATATTACAAACACACTGCAATATAATTTTACTCTGAAAGATATTCACAATATTAGTATATTAGCAGGACAAGAGGCATCGGACAAATCTAATAAATGGGTACAGGCTGTAAATGAAGGTTTTCCCGGTTATAAACTAAAAGAACCATCATTAGGCGCTACTCCAGTGACAGCTGCCGGTAGTAGAAGCGGTTCAAGATTGGTTTCTGTATTTGGTCAGTTTAATTATGATTATGATGGCAAATATTATCTGTCAGGATCTCTTCGTCAAGATGGATCTTCAAAATTCGGTACAAATCACAAATACGCAACCTTTTGGAGTGTGGGATTATCGTGGTATATCAATAAAGAAAAGTTTTTGGAATCTTATGACTGGATAAACCAATTGATATTACGGACAAGTTATGGTACATCAGGCAACTCTGAAATAGGTAATTATCGTAGTCAAGGACTTTATACCTATGGAGCATATAATGGTTTATCAACAAAATATCCAAATCAAATAGGATATGATGATCTTCGCTGGGAACAAACAGAGGCTGCAAACATTGGTGTTGATTTCAGTGTGCTGAATCGTCGTATAGGCGGTACGATTGAGATTTATTACAACAAAACTACAGATTTATTGTTAGATATGCCCATATCTTATATGCAGGGAGTTTCTTCTACTCGTATGGCTAATGTTGGTTCGTTGCGTAATCAAGGCATTGAGGTAAGTATCAATGCAATGCCGGTAAAAACTAAGTATTTTACATGGAACATTGATGCCAACTGGTCGCGTAATCTAAACAAAATACTTTCACTTGTAGATGGTAGCCCTATAACTAATCCTAATAACAGTAGGTGCGAACTTCAGGTAGGAGGTGACCTAATGGCTTATAAACTTGTTAAATATGCAGGCGTTAATCCTGCCGATGGTAGCCAAATGTGGTATAATAAAGATGGAGAAATTGTTTTCTACCGTGTTTATGGCAATATGTCTGTTACAGGAATTGGATCTGCAAGTCCTAAAGGTTTTGGAGGTATAACAAACACTTTTACATATAAAGGATTTAGCCTCAGTGCATTTTTCTATTTCCAGTATGGAAACAAAATATTTGATAATGTAGCTTATCAATATATGGACGATGGAAATACGTTAACACAAGGAATAGTGGCAACGCAATTAGATCGCTGGCAAAAACCGGGCGATATTACAACCGTCCCTAAACCTTTGATTACAAATACCACACAGGTATCAACCCGTTATTTGTTTGATGGTTCTTATATTCGCTTAAAAAATGTTCTATTAGGTTATGACTTTCCTGCAAAATGGGTAAATAAAATAGGATTAACAGGTCTTAGAATATTTGCTCAGGGGCAGAATCTTCTTACTATTACCAAGTATCCGGGACAAGATCCCGAGGTTAATTATACAGGAGAAGCATTTTATTCTTATCCTACATCAAAAACATGGACTCTTGGTATAGATGTTAAATTTTAGTTATTAACAATTTGAATTTCAATTTAATAAAATTATGAATAAATATATGAAAAAGATATTAACAATAATAATAATTAGTTTTAGCCTTGTTTTAACTTCTTGCACAGATTGGTTAGACCTTAAGCCTTATTCGTCAGAATCAGATCAAGTGGCTATAACAGAAATCAAAGATGGGCAAATCGCTCTTTTAGGTGTGTATGACTATTTAAGATCTCCCTCTTTTTATGGTCGTGAAGCAATAGCTTGCGGAGATGCAGGAACTCCAGATGTAGTTCAAAAGATTCCAAACAGCAACAGGTATTCAATAGTGTATAATTGGCAAAATCCTCAACCAGGCGGATCTTATTATTCAGACATTTTTATAATAGCATATAGAGCTATTGATGCTGCTAATAAAATAATCAGGAATATTGAACCGATAGAACCTGCAACGGATGATGACAAACAGGTTAAAAACCAAATATTGGGAGAAACATATTTTCTTAGATCTTTGCTTCATTTTGAAGTAATGAAATATTTTGCACAAGCCTATAATTATACTGCTAATGGTGATCATCTTGGTATTGTTTACATGCTTGAACCAACCCAAAGCGATGATCATGCACGCCTAAACGCAAAAGAATCATTTGAGCACATTATTGCAGATGCGAAAGAAGCTTTGACTTTAATGAATGTAGTTAAAAAAGAAGAACCTTTCACAGCAGGTAAGGCAGCAGTAAATGCTTTGCTGGCTCGTGTTTATCTTTACAAAGCATGTACTTCAAGTGCGGCAGATTTTGACGAAGCTCTAAAATATGCGAAAGATGTAATAAATACAAATGAATACAAACTTGCAACTCCTGAAGAATATGCTATAAGCGGAACAGACGAATTTTCTTCTAAAATGTGGCTGCCTGCTGCAGGATTTTCATCGGAATCAATATTTACCCTGCCTTATACTGCTACTGAACGTAATTATACAAATCATATCAGTAGAATTTATCTGGATGATGTACGGGGCTATGGAGATTTATTGCCATCTAACGAAATAGTTGCTTTAATAGCATCAAATCCTACAGATGTTCGAAATACCATATTTTATAATTATGCCTATACAGCAGGGGACGTTCCCTGTGTGCGTAAATTCTTCGGCACTGCTGATAATTGGGATTTATGTAATATAAATATATTCCGCATATCAGAACTCTACCTAATTGCAGCAGAAAGTGCTTTAAAATGCTCAAGCCCAGACAAAAATGCCGCTATTGGCTATATAAATGCATTGAGATATAACAGAAATGTAAGTACTCTTGATAGTAATACTCCTAATGAGGATGTACTAAATACGGTTATGCTTGAACGTCGTAAGGAACTTTGTTTTGAAGGACATCGTCTTGCAGATCTCAAACGCTTAAATCTTGGTGTGGTACGTGGACAGGATTCTAACAATGCGGGTAATCAAAATTATGGAGTTGCATATCCCGATTATCGTTTTGCATATCCTATTCCGGAACATGAAATGAATGTGAATGACCTTATAGATCAAAACCCTGGATATGGAAATTAATATTATGTTTAATTATTATAAAAAGATAAAAATATGAAAAGTTTAAAATATATTTTAGCAATAATTGTTTCAACTGTATTGTTTTCAGCTTGCGAAGATGACCACAGGTATCTTGGTTCTCCTTATGTTAAATTTGGTTCGTATGCGAACGTGTTTTACGTAGAACCTGATATAGTTGCAACTTTTGACATAGATGTTCAGCTCGTAGGCGCTCCTATTGATAAAGATGTTGTTTTGCAGGTTAACGTATTAAGTGATTTATCAAATGCCCGTGCAGGTACTGATTATTCTATGCCATCTACTGTTACTATTCAGGCAGGGAAGAATGTTGGAACACTTACTGTTACCGGATATTATGATGGTTTAAAAGATGGAACGCAAGACATACGGACTCTCGTTCTTGAACTTGTTGGAACTAATGGTGTGCCAAGCCTTAAAACTCCAATAAGCGCATCTAATAACCTGGGTGTAAATACATGCACACTTACTTTACGTGGATTATGTCCTTACGTTCCAGAAGATTTTGAGGGTACTTATGAGGTTTATGAACAATCGGGTTATGAAACTGATCCTTATGACTTGTATGATGTAGATGTTACCTTATTATCAGCATCAAATGGTATTGGAACTTATGAGGTTATGGGTCTTTGGGGATATACAATACCTGTTACTTTTGAAATTGATGGAAGAGATCCATTCAACATTAAAGTGAATATTCCTAAACAGGCTTATGATACGCATGCTGTTTATGGGCAAATGTGGTTTGAACAACGATCAGAAGGTACGGCATCCGCGTGTGATCTGATTATTAATACAAATTATAAGATTTATGTTGATGCAGGGTACTTCGATCAGGTTATTTGGAGTATATGGACAAAGAAATAACGGTCTGATATAATTTGAAACACAAAAAAAGGCTGCTTTAAGAGTAGCCTTTTTTTTATTTCTCATCCCTAAATTTTCCCATAACCATTCCCGAACCGTTTTGAACTTAAATTTTTGTAACTTTCCTCTATAAATTTTGTAAAACATTTTATTCGTTTGTATATAATTGAGGATTTTATGCTAACTTTGAAGATTGGAAAGTAAAATTCTTGCAGAATGGAAATCGACAGACGCATAATATCGTTTATAAAAAAACATCATGTACTTACGCTTGCAACATTCGATGGTAATCAGGTGTACTGCTCTAACGTATTCTACGCTTACGATACGGAAAACAATGCTTTTATTTTTTATTCGGATGACAAAACAAAACATTTCAACGATATGAAAAAAAATGAAAACGTAGCGGCATCAATAGTTCTGGAAACAAAAATTGTCGGTAAAATACAGGGTTTGCAACTCAATGGAACTGCAACGCAACCGAAAAACGAAATTCAAAAACGCTGTTATAAAATTTATGTTAAACGTTTTCCTTATGCCATTATAAGCAAATCAGACCTGTGGATGCTCGAAATAACTTTTGCAAAATATACAAATAACATGTTGGGATTTGGAAAAAAGATAATTTGGGAAAAATCAAAATAAATTAACAATGAAAAACGCAGTAATAATAGTTGCAGGAGGCATAGGTTTACGAATGGGAAGTTCTATTCCCAAACAATTTTTATTGATAAAAAACAAGCCTGTTTTGATGCATACCATTGAAAAATTTATCAACTTTGACAATACGCTTGATATAATCCTGACGCTTCCCGAAAATCAAATACAAGCATGGCAAAAACTTTGCGCCGAATATAATTTCGACAGTAAACTTACAATTGTCGCTGGCGGAATTACCCGATTTCATTCGGTTTGCAATGCTCTCGAAAAGATTTCTGACGATTATAAATTTGTTGCTGTACATGATGGCGTGCGTCCGTTAGTGAAAATTGAAACAATTAAAAAATGTTTTGAACTTGCAATCGAACAGGGTAATGCAATTCCTGTGTTAAAGATAAACGAATCGCTTAGAAGAATATGTAAGCACAGAACCGAAATTATTGACAGAGATGGAGTTTGTATTGTTCAGACGCCGCAGATTTTCAGGTACGATATTATAATGAATGCATATAAGCAGGCTTATATTCCTGAATTTACGGACGATGCCTCGGTTGTTGAAAAGTCAGGACATTCCATAAATTATATAGAAGGAAATCGCGAAAACATAAAGATTACATTTCCGACAGATATTGATTTTGCTGAAAGATTTATATAAAATTTACTAAACGATAATTCCTTTACGGATTTTTTTAGTTTTTGAAACTTTTTTATCCATCACATAAATCTGACGGTTTATTGCCTGATTTAATGAAACCCATGTTTCGGTTTTTGATACTCCGGGAATATTTTGGATTGTGTTAACCAAAACTTCCATAAGGTGTGAATTATCGCGGCAATAAACTTTTACCAGCATGGCAAACACCCCAGTAACAAAATGACACTCAACAACTTCTGGGATTTTTGTCAATTGCTCGACAACCGAATTATACATACTCAATTGCACCAGTGTAATGCCGACAAAAGCGCATAAATCGTAGCCAAGAGATTTAGGTTTAACAATAAGTTGCGAGCCAACGATAATGCCGGCTTCTTCCATTTTTTTTACACGTTGGTGAATTGCAGCTCCCGAAATGCCACATTCTCTGGCTATTTCCAAAAAAGGAATTCTTGCATTTTTTACCAGATAATAAAGAATTTTCTGGTCAATTGCATCAACTTGGTACATTGTTGTCATTTCTTATAATTTTTATTATTTAATATAATTTTGTTAAAAAAGCAAAATTACAATTTTTTTTATAAAACAAAAGTTTTTTTTATTTTTTTTTTATTTATGCTTGTAAATTATTTTTTTTTTATACTTTTGTCGCTCTAAATTACTGTCAAGGTAATTGCCCGGGTGGCGGAATTGGTAGACGCGCTGGTCTCAAACACCAGTAGGTTCACCCCTGTGTCGGTTCGAGCCCGACCCCGGGTACTGAATTGGAGGAACTCTCAAAAGTCCCTCCTTTTTTCTTTTTTGTACCTTGTAACTGCTTGGTTTGCTGATATATTAAGTTAAGTACTGAATTGTAAGCATTGGTTTGATATGATTTTCCATCAAATGTGATTTTTTCAGGAAACATTGAACCAATTAACTTGCATTTAACCTCAACTTTGGCATCTCTCATGTACTTATCTATACTGTTTATCAGTAACATAGAGTACTCCAATTTGGGTTTGATATTGGAACAGTTGGGGGTTTTCATTATTTCTAC
>JAISYZ010000179.1 GCA_031269545.1 Prevotellaceae bacterium | reverse complement strand
TGATAATTTTCTGAATGTCAATTCTCCTCTGCTTTTTGCCTGCGCATAAAACTTTTTCGGCGCCTGCGGGTCTCCGGGTTTTCCGTGAGAAACAATAACATAATTTACTGCCATAATTTTAATTTTTGATTGTTAAAAATAAAGTGAAATTTATATATAAACACGAAACTGTCTGCAATCGACAATTTTGTGTATTTCAATAATTTAAAATGATGAATGAAAGATTTTAAGAAATCACAAATAAAAAAATTCGCTATATATTTGCATTTATAGTTCGAGGTATAGTGTGTAAATAAAAAATATTTATATATTTCGCGCGTGCGCGTTATTTTTAAAAGGTAGGTCTGGCAATGTGTGTGTGTGTGTGTGTGTGTGTGTGTGTGTGTGTGTGTGTGTTAGCAAAATATCTGAAACCGCCAAATATTCAGCGGTTTTTTTATCAACATTTTTGTTATTTTCACACGATATTTTCATTCTTTTTTTAACCTTTTTTCTATAAAAAGTGTTGCAAAATTATAAAAAAAAATTATCATGACAAATTTTTTCAATAATATTCATGTAAATGCATTAAAAATATCTTAGTATATTGATAATTACAAAATTATATATCTAACTTTTTATATGCAATATATTACAAACGACATATAATCATGTGATTATAAATTTTAATGCGTTTACCATTTCACATGAAAATTTGTTGCTTCCATAATAAACAATAATTATTTTTCACGAATCAACATTCCTCCTTGCGTTTCTGTTATTTTGCCGTTGTCTAAAAGCCAGCGCACGACTTTAACGGTTTTTTCCTGCGAAGCGTTAATCTTATCAACAATATCCGACAATTGAGTTTCGTTATTTGTAATCAGTTTTTTCAACTGTTCTACAATCATATCGAACTCGTAAGCGCTAATATCAAGTTCGTTTCTGGTTTTACACACATCGCACTGTCCACAGCGGTAAGTGTCTTTTTCGCCAAAATACGAAAGTAAAATCTGGCTTCTGCATTTGGTTGTGCCAGATGCGTAATTTATCATTGCGTCCATTCGGTTTTTGTGGCGTTCTTTCAAAAAATGATAGTTTTCGGGCGAAATTCTTACGTTTGCTTCTTCAAGCCTGTTTTCGTTTAATATAAGAAGCGGCGTACGCTTTTGCGGAATATACGAAATCAAATGTTTTTTGCTCAATTGTATAAGATATTGTTTTATTACATCATCGGTTGTATTGCCGAATTTTGCAAGATATGTTTCGTCGATATTTGTAAAATTTGTAAACAATCCTGTATATGCACGTAAAAGAAGTTTTATGAATGAATCCAAATCTTTGTTTTCAACCTGAATTTTATACAGATCGTCTCTATTAACAATAAACATCAATCGCGATGGCGAGTTAAGTTCATCTGTAACCTGAAAATAATTTTCATGTTCGAGAATTTTCAACGAATTTAATACTGTCAGCGAATATATTTTTGTGTGAATTGAAAAATCCATCAGATTGAAGTCAAAAACCGTTCCTTTGCCTTCGCCGTAAGCAACGCCAAGATATGAACATACCGACTGATAAATTTCTTTTATCGTTTCGACCGGAGGAAAAGCCATTCTGAATTGCTGTTCAAACCTGACTTTATCGCTGTTGTTGTAAAGCAATACGGCATACGATCTTTTGCCATCACGTCCTGCGCGTCCCGCTTCCTGAAAATATGCTTCCAGCGAATCGGGCAAATCCAGGTGAACAACAAATCTCACATCGGGCTTGTCGATACCCATGCCGAATGCATTGGTTGCAACAATTACCTGTGTTTTTCCCGATTTCCACAAATCCTGTTTATATGAACGAATTTCAGACGAAAGTCCTGCATGATAATAATCGGCGCTAATGCCTATTGATTGCAAAAACACTGATATTTCCTTTGTCTTTTTTCGATTTCTGACATATACAATTCCCGAACCTTTTACGCTTTCGACTATTTTTTTTAAATATTGCTGTTTGTCTTCTATATTGCGTACGATATATGATAAATTTTTACGTTCAAAACTTTTCTGGAGTACGTTTTTTTTTCTGAAACTCAATTTTTCCATAATATCATCAACAACTTCGGGCGTTGCTGTGGCTGTGAGCGCAAGCACGGGAACATCGGGCAATATGCTGCGAATTTCGGCAATTTGCAAATACGGCGGACGAAAATCGTAACCCCATTGCGAAATACAATGCGACTCATCAATCGCAATAAGATTTACATTCATGCGTTCGATATAATTACGCATTTTTTGTGTAGCCAGACGTTCGGGCGAAAGATATAAAAACTTGTAATTGCCGTACAAAGCATTATCCAGAGTTATATCAATTTCGCGAGCGTTCATTCCCGAATGTACGGCAAGTGCATAAATATTACGGCTTTTGAGATTTTCGACCTGATCTTTCATCAATGCGATAAGCGGAGAAATCACTATGCATATTCCATCTTTTGCAAGCGCAGGAATTTGAAAGGTTATTGATTTTCCGCCTCCTGTCGGCATAAGCGCAAGAGTATCGTTTCCGTTATAAACCGAAGTAATGATTTCTTCCTGTAACGGACGAAATTGAGAATACCCCCAATGTTCGAATAATATTTTTTGAAACAGATTCAAAATTGTTTATTTATTAATAATATTTGCCTTACATTCGGAATATTGCGTCTGTTTGCTTGTATCCTATTTAATTTCTTTCAGGATATTTATAAGCAGCAGCCAGAATTTTTGCGTAGAAGCAATATCCAAACGTTCGTCTGGCGAATGAACTCCGCGAAGCGTTGGTCCAAACGAAATCATATCCAATTCGGGATATTTTTCAAGAAACAAACCACATTCCAATCCTGCATGTATTGCTTTTACAAGCGGTTTTTTTCCGAATGTTTTTTCATAAACGCCTTCGGCAACAGCGAGTACGGGCGAATCGGGATTTGGTATCCATCCCGGATAGCCGTCGCCTTGCCATACTTCGGCGTCAACAAGTTTGAAACACGCAACAACGCAAGCCGATGCATCTTCTTTCGAAGTATTAACCGCACTGCGCTGGCTTGTCGATATGGTTATATGTTTATCGTCCATTTTTACCGATGCAAGATTTGTTGATGTTTCTACAAAATTCGGTATTTCGCGCGACATCGCCAAAACTCCGTGTGGACAGGCATACAAACAATTCAGCAACGAAAATTTTGCTTTAGCGTCAATCACTGTTTTCGGTTTTTGCGTTTCGCTAATGCTAATTGCCATGTCAGGCTCTGTGCTGCGATATTCATTACGTATATCTTCCTCAAATTTAGAAACATGTTTTTTAAATTCATCGGCTTTGTCGGACGAAACGATTACGATAGCATAAGCCTCGCGGGCAATTGCATTACGAAGATTTCCTCCATCGAATTTATTTATTTCGATATCATCACAAAACGGATAAAGCGCCCGATTAAGTGCTTTGTTTGCGCAGGCAAGTCCTTTGTTTATATCGTCGCCGCTGTGTCCGCCTTTCAAACCTTTAACATCAACGCGAAAAGCAATTCCATTTTCGGGAGCGGCAACTTCGCTGTATGCAATTTTTCCAACCGAGTCGCGTCCGCCGGCGCAGCCGATAAAAATTTCGCCTTCGTCTTCTGAATCAAGGTTCAGAAGGATTTTGCCTGTAAAAAAGTTTGATTCTAATTCGGAAGCGCCCGTAAGTCCTGTTTCTTCGTCAACTGTAAAAAGACATTCCAGATTTCCGTGTTCAATATCGTTCGAAGCGAGTATTGCAAGTTCGGCAGCCATGCCAATTCCGCAGTCGGCGCCGAGCGTAGTGCCTTTGGCTTTTATCCAGTTGCCGTCAACATAAGCCTGAATTGCATCGTTTTCAAAATCGAAAACAACATCGCCGTTTTTTTCGCAAACCATGTCCACATGACTTTGCAGAACGACTGTCGGCGCGTTTTCTTTGCCTTTTGTGGCTGGTTTGCATATAAGCACATTTCCTGCCCTGTCGGTTTTGGCTTGCAGACTGTACTCTTTGGCAAAATCGAGCAGATATTTTATAATTTTACCTTCTTTCTTAGATGGACGCGGAATACTGAGTATTTCCTTAAAAAATTTGAACACTACGTAAGGTTCGAGTTCTTGAATATTCATGATATTAAATTTTAATTTTATGCAAAAATAATGTTTTTTTTGAATAAGATAAAGTTTAGACGTTATTTTTGAATGTTTTTTTACATTCCCGCTGAAATCTACCTGTCAGAAAAAATAATACAGCAACAGCATATCGGGCGAATTTGTGCCGAAAAAGGAGTTCGTACATTCGTATAAAATCTGCTGTAGAAATTTCCTGTATTCATTATTATAAACGCATTATTCAGATTGCACAAAAACAAAAGAGGCTGTTCGAAAATGTATCGAAACAGCCTCCTGCGAATTATTTTTAATGTTTTATTGCAGTTGGAAAGATACAGGAAACAGAAAAACAACATCTACAGGTTTGTTTTTGTGTCTTCCGGACGTCCATGCGGGCGAAGATTTTATTACCGACACCGCTTCTGCATCAAGAGTGGGATGCACTTTTCTTATGACTTCTACATCTTTTACTTTCCCGTTTTTGTCAACTGTAAATTGAAGAATGATTTTGCCTTGAATCGAATCCTTAATTGCCGCTTCGGGATATTTTATCTGTGAATTTACCCATCGGCTGAACGTGTTTTGATCGCCTCCTTGAAATTTTGGCTTTGCTTCAACAACGGCAAACGGAAATTTTTCATCTGTTGTATTGTTCAATTCCACAGGTTCAACTTTTTGATTTTTAATCGAATCTGTTTCTACATTTCCGCTTTGTTGTTGCGGAAGAATATTTTTTATGCTTTGTGCAATTGTTTTTGAAGAAAAAATACATATTGCAACTAAAATTACGGGAATTAATGCGAATTTTACGCATATTGCCCTTGCTTTGGATGTTGATTTTGTCATCATAATAAATCTATTTTTGGTGTTTAAATAATAATTAAATTTCATAACAAGTTCTATTCTTGATTTTTCGCACGTGTTGTTGAGCAACAGCGACTGATAATAAGGAACGTTTTGTTTGCTTTTCACAACTGCGCTGTCTGCAATAAATTCATGGTTTTGCTTGATTTTTTTTCGATACAGATAAAAAACAGGATTGTACCAAAACAATGCAATCAACAATTCGATAAAAATAATGTCTATCGAATGCTTTTGCTTGACATGCGCATATTCGTGAATGATAATTTCGTCGGGAATATTTCCATTGACGTAATCTTCCTTATTTACAAATATGTAATTTCCAAAACTGTATGGTATTGATTTCGTTTCGATTAAAATCAGTTTGGCTGTTGAATATTTGACACAGTCTTTGCCTTTCGCCGATAAAATTATTTTTGAAATATTCCATATCAAACGAAGCAGAAAAAATAAGGTAACAAGTGCGTACACCGAAATGACGACCGATTGCAAATTTATAAAACCGCTTGTTGACATTCCAGATGCCGACACGATAGAACCTTCCGCAGACAGTTCAATTTCAACATTTTGTGCAGCATGCAAATAAGCGTAAAATTTTTTCATGCTTTCCGAAATAAACGGTATAAATATATCGACGTTTACAAGCGGAATGACTATTGAAAATGCAAGACTTACAGGCAAATATATCCGTTTGAATTGATGTATGGTTTCATTTTCAAACAAAAGAAAATAAATCAGATACAACAATGCTGCACATAATGTCATATTTATAATGTAAAATATCATTGCGTTTTACGTTTAATTTCCTTTTCTATGATTTTTTTTAAATCTTCAAGTTCTTTTGCCGATAAATTACCTGCGGTTGTGAAAAATGAAGCGAACTGTAAGGTCGAATTTCCAAAAAAATCTTTAATTATCTGATTTACATGTTTAGTAAAGTAATCTTCTTTGCTAATCAACGGATAGTACTGTCGCGAATTGCCGAATAAGTTATACGATATTACGCCTTTGTTTTGCATTCTTTTCAGGAATGTTGCAATTGTTGTTACGGCGGGTTTGGGTTCGGGATAATTATCAATAATATCTTTCATAAACACTTTTTCGTGTTTCCATATTATTTCCATTAATTGTTCTTCTGCTGTTGAGAGTTTCATTGTTCTACGAAATTAAAATTAGTTCTACAAAGGTAGAGCATATTTTTTAAACAGCAAATTTTACTCCAAATATTTTTTCATAAAAAATGTTAAATTGGCGATATTATTAGGTTTTAAGAGGTATGTAATCAGTCCTTAAAAAATAAAATTTTCAGACACAAAATTAATAAACAGACATTTTATAAGGAGTTTTAAACCTGACAGGTTTTTAAAACCTGTCAGGTTCAAGAATGCTGATGTATAGTCAGGGACATTCTTAATTGACAATTAACAATGATTTGTTTCTTTTAATATGTTTTTTCTTAATATTAATTATTAATTTTTCATTATTAATTGTTAATTATTAGACACACAATCGCCTCTGATACGTTTCGCGCGAAGCATTGTTGCTTCACGGATGTTTTCTTATTCTGTCCTGTGTCGGAGGCTCGTTTCGCATTTAGTCTTCATCAATTATGCTTTTACTTATTATTGCGCTGACCACAGAGCCAATAGCGGCAATAAATTGAAATATTCCAAGTAATAATTGATGTTGCCCGATTTGCATAATTCCTGTGATTGTAAAAATTATTGCACAAATCACATATAAAATTAAACCAAAATAACTGCCGCTTTCTGCCAAATTCGGTGCTACGGTAAGCAGTATAAGACCGATAATAATTAAAATGTACATCATATATGGTAACTATTTATTTGTTGCTGTATCCTGCGTATAACTTTCTGTTTTTGACAAATCAAAATATGCTCTGTCCAACCGTCTGATTAAATTGCGGCGATAAAAATCTTTTTCAGGAATGATATTAAAGTACTTTTCGCGCATATAAACTTTGTCGTTGAGGCGAAATTCTACTTCCTGTTCAATCCAGCCTTTGCCGTCGGGAATTTGAGTGTAGTTGAGAAAATTAACCTCTT
>JAISYZ010000175.1 GCA_031269545.1 Prevotellaceae bacterium | reverse complement strand
AAACTTGTACGGACTATTTTAAGAAGAGATTTTGTATCTATGCAAGCAATGAGGTACAAATTGTAAAATCGTTTCAGCAATTGAACTTGGCGAGTTCCAATTAAAAAATTAGATATTAAATTATTTGCCTTTTTTGAAAATAAAATAATATGCCATAGCACCTGCAATTATTGAAGACAAAGCAAATGAAAGCCATTGGCTGAAAGGTATAGGTATGTCCCTAATGTATGGCGCATAAAACCAAAAGGAATAACTTATGCTTGCCAACTGCATAGTCGCTAATAAACTGAGCATAATTGATTTTCTTTTATCTACGATAATACTGCTAATACCGTTCAACTGTTCAAGTAGTTTGCGGTTGCGGTCATATTGTTCAAGGAAAGAATTTAGTCCGAATGACTGTTCAATGCGATTGGCAAGTGTCTGCGAAATGAAATAACGAAAATGCTGCGTGTCCCACAAGTGAATAGACTTGGAAAATTGTTCAAAAATATCGCGCATATCTTTTTGACCGATATTTTTATAACTTTCTATTTGCTCAATAACTTGCTTGTTCGCAAGTTGAATGGCTGATATTTTTAAGATTATAATTTCGAGAATAAACATTATCAAACATTCACTATACAGACGACAAGGATATGTTTCGGCGAACTCTTTCATTACATAAATTGTACCACAATGAGAGGCAAAACAATCGTAATGGGTGTATTGTGCAATATTTTCGTCTAAAATTTGCTTTACATCTTTTGAGTTTATAAACATCTGGGATTCGGGATAATACGCTTCGGAAGCAATAATGTTACGCGCCTCGTTTGCATCTAAACCTGAAGTACAAACACAATAATATGCCTTGCTCGTAACGTGTAGTCCAAATTTTTCTAACCACTTTTCGACCTCAATTTCCTCGCCTCCGATACGGATTGTTACCTCGCGGCGAGAAGACTGGTCAAGAATGAAAGTCAGCAGTGCGCTGATATTCGGCACAACCACATAAAACAAGCTCAAATCAGATTCTGCATAGTGAGTTTCTATTCCAAATGCCGCTTGCGAGCCTATAATCTCAGGGTTATGGCGGTCATCGTTCTTGATAACGAGTTCTATATCGCCAAAATTTCGCCTTTCGATAAGTGGAGACCAAGTGCTGTCAAACTCAAATTTCGACTGAAATTTCATCTCACCACGAAAATCCTGAGCCAATTCTGACAATTGAATGCCTTTCCTTTTTTGAGGAAACGACTCCCACTCTGATAAATCTTTCAGAGACCCTTTTGTGCAAGTGCATGGAAAAACGAGGTATAAATCGGAAGTTATCATAATTTTAAATTATCATTTTTTTCACAACATAGCCACTTTTATGCTTTTTTACAGTAACAAAACCCAATTTGTTGGCAAATTTTTCTCCCGCTGGGCTAACTGTAGTTGCAAGTACATTTTTAATTTCAATGCCTTGCCGTTTTTTCTCCAAAACAAAATCAAAGAAAGCGTCAGTAAGTTTTTTTGTTAATCCAATTCCCTGATATTTGGGCAAAATGGCAACCGAAATAGCGTAAAGATTACAGGGTTTACCCACCTCGTACTGCTCGAACATTGAAAGCGAAATATCGTTGTCAAAAAGGCGTTCTTCGGTTAAAATCTTGTTGTAAAGTGCCTCCTTTACAGGTAAAAATGCAAAATAACCGATAATTTTTTCGCCATCATACAGCAAAATAAACATCTCTTTGTTGAACATAAAGCGAGCATACACCGCATCGAACTGCCCCTGCAATTCATGAGAATACACTGCCTTATCCACTTCAAGAATTTCACAAATAAATTTCTTGTAATCTATAATCTCAGGCGGATTTATTTTTGTTTTGATATTCATTCCATTATAAAAATATTTTTGCAAAGATAGCATAGAATTTTGAGATTATACACAAACAAATAAAAATATATTGAATTGCTTTGGGCGTTGCCATCGCAATGACTACGGTTTGGCAAGAGTACCACGTCATTGCGAGCGATAGCGAAGCAATCCAAAAATTTATAGGGGAAATGTACATAAAAGTCATCACATATACACAGACCGATAAAAATTTTTTGTAAATTTATAGCAGAAAGATACTAAATTTATACGAATTAACAAAATACGCTAAAAATATTTTCAGGCTTGCCTGCACCTTGTTGGTGGTTTGGGGGACAGGAGTAGCCGCGACTGAGGAATGAGCGACCGTGTGAAACAAAACAAGCCGATACGATACGCCCGCTGTGAGTACCTAACGAAGCGTAGCGGAGTGAGTTGGAACGCAACAGCGGAGTGTGGCGGCGGTACTTGTCAAGGGCGGCTAAAGAAATACTACCTGCAAGGTGGAGATTTTTTTAAGCCGCTTGTTATACCCTTGCAAGTATGTTTTTGTGGAACAAAGGAAGCGATTGACGAAGGCCGCTTTACCTGCGTGTTTTTTGCGGAGGCACTGAATAAATGATTTATATCGCTAAAATTTAAAAGAAAATCTCCAAATCCTCACTTGTGGGGATATTGGTGAAATAGGGAATTTGCTGTGAGCCAATTATTAGCCATTTCTTTTATTTGTCTAATTCATAACAACTTATCACATAGCCCGGTCATTTTTGTTTGATAACTCATAATAAGTGCCTCTACCTGTTTCGCCAATTCTTATAAATATCTGTCGTTCAACTAAATCACGTAATTCATCTATTGTAACAGATTTGCCGATTCCATTGATTTCCTGATATTCTGCATTTGTAATTTTGCCCTTCGTTTTTACATATTTAACGGCTTTCATTTGACGGTCGTTAAGTCCGAATTTTTCTAATTGCTCTTTTGAAAAACGGTCTTTGAAAAGTTTGACCATAAAACCGCCCACATCTTCTTCGAGGGTGGGTATGGGCAATCCTGCCGCTTTGCAGGAATTTACGATTTTCATTACGCCGCTACCCACGAATCTATATAACCGCCAAGAAAACAAGCAACTGCAAGTATCGGATTGCGGGGATATAGGAATGCGATTTTGAAAGTTGGTCAAGAGTAATGCCGACAGGTAATGTACCGTGATTCCAAAGTTGGAGTTTGTTATCATAGACGCGAAGTTATGTTGGCGCACCCATATAATTACGGTGTATCAGGGCGTTAAGCAACATTTCGCGCAAAGCAGGCACAGGATATTCGAGCGTTTCAACGCGATTCATTCCGACAAAAGAAATGTTTTTGATTAGGAATTTGTAATCAAGTGTGCGTAAAACTTTGTCCAACACCTGAATAATGTTACCGTCCTCTACTTCCTGAAAACGAATCGTAAAATCATCATCTTCAAATTTGCCGATTTTGACAAAGGTGTTCGGGTAAAACCTGCCGGGGTCCTTGCCAAAAAGTACGATTGCGGCGCATTTGAATTTGCCGTTTTTTGTCAAATGGAAGGTCCGTCAATATCGGGCAAACGCTCTGCTTTTTCGACTTTGCGCAGATACTTTTTAGTGGCATCTTCTTCAATGACATTATCCCAATTTTGACCTGCCTTTTTCAAAAGAAACTCACTCGACGCCACGCCTGTGAGTTCGTGTTTCACGCTACCACTGCAGTAGTAATATCTGCCACGAATGGAAATAGGAACGGTATAGGGCTGTACAACGATTTCAATGTAGTGCTGTTCGCCGTCCTGCAAAAGATTGACTTCGGCGGTAATTCCCATTGCGTTACGGATTTTGTTGGGAATTTTCTCCATCAAATCTTTGTAGTCGGCAACGCCAATCACATTTCCGGCATCGTCTCTTTGCCTATATAGATTTTACCGCCCTGCGCGTTGGCAAAACCGCAAATCCAATCGAGGTAATCATCGTGCCACGACGACTTGTATGCTATGTTTTGAGATTTGGACATAATATTTTGAAATTTATTGTTTTTCTTTGTCAATTATTACCCACTTCCCGCCTTTGTCGGCACCTTCGCGGCGAATAATTCCTTGTTTCTTTAATTTAGAAATATTTACCAAGATATTATCAGAAGTTATTCCAATAATTTGAGATAATTCTTTTGAGGTAACAAAAGGATTATTAGTAATATTTTCAATGATTTTCAACTGATTTTTTGTTAGTTTTTCTATG
>JAISYZ010000139.1 GCA_031269545.1 Prevotellaceae bacterium | reverse complement strand
TTCGGAATACTGTTTTACCGACACAAACTTAACATACAAAAACGCAAACAGGCAGAACAGCAAATCAAACAACTTGAACAGGAAAAACAACTTATTGCCACGCAAGCCCTTATCGATGGCGAAGCCGCCGAACGTTCGCGCCTCGCACGCGACCTGCACGATGGCTTGGGCGGAATGCTGTCGGTTGTAAAATTAAATCTTAAAGACATGAAAGGATATTCGATATTGGACAATTTTGACATTGACCATTTCAACAAGGCGATGCACATGCTCGACCAGTCGATTGACGAATTGCGGCGCGTGGCTCACCACATAATGCCCGAATCGCTAATGCGCTACGGACTGAAAGTTTCGCTCGAAGATTTTTGTCGGGCAATATCAGGCGCTCACTTCCAATTCTTCGGCGATGACGCCGATTTGGACAATCGCCTTAAAATTCTGATATACCGCTGCGCCTACGAATTGATAAATAACGCCGTAAAACACGCAAATGCAACAAATATCAACGTTCAACTGATGATAGACAACGGCTTGATTTCGCTTTCGGTACACGACAACGGAAAAGGCTTCGACCCTGCAACGGTTGCAGGAGGTTCGGGACTCGAAAACGTTCGCATCAGAGTCGCAACATACAACGGAAAAATGAACATATATTCGGCACCCGACAAAGGCACGGAAATAAGCATAGAAATAGAACCATCATGATAACAGTACACATAACAGACGACCACAAAATGCTGGTCGAAGGATTGACATTATCAATCAACGAATCGGATATTGCAACGGTAATCGGAACATCTTCAACTTTGTCCGAATGCAGAACAGCGCTGGCATCTCAAAATCCCGATGTGCTTTTGCTTGATATTAATTTACCCGATGGTAACGGAGTAGATTTTTGTGTAGAGATTAAACAAAAATATCCTAACCTGAAAGTATTGATACTTACAACTCACAATGAATATTCAATTGCCAGGCGCGTAATGGACAACGGAGCATCAGGATACATTTTGAAAAATGCACTGTCGGAAGAAGTAATTATAGGCATCGAAACCGTGATGAGCGGCAAAATATTTCTGTGCGACGAAATTGATATTTTGATGAAGAACCGAAATGAAAATCCGATATGGCTCACCGTTCGCGAACAGGAACTGTTACGATTTATTGTAAACGGTTTTACCAATCAGGAAATTGCCGACAAGATGTTTTTAAGCATCGAAACGATAAAGACATATCGTAAAAATTTGATTTTGAAACTCGGCACAAAAAATTCCATGTCGCTGGTAAAAATGGCAATCGAACAGAAACTGGTTTGATATAAACAGTCAGTCCTTTGAAAGCAAGATTTTCGGATACGGAAAATTAATAAACAGGCATGCTCACACCTGTCAGGGTTGATGAGGCTTTTTGTCCCTGACGGGACATTTTCAATTGACAATTATCTACCTAATGATTTATAAGAAGTTTTTAACCTAACCGGTTTCGGAAAACCTGTTAGGTTTGAGCATGCTTGGTTATTAATTTTTGTATCTGGAAATTTTACCTTTTAAGGACTTACTCTTTTGTTTACATTCCTAAATTAATATTTACAGCAAAAAACAGTTGTTCGAAGATTAAAGCAATATACCCCCCAAAGAGGGTTTTTTTCACATTGTCGTTTAAAAACCCTCTTTGGGGGGTATTGCATAAAGTACAGATGCATTACTTTTGCAAAATAAAACAATATCTAACAAAACAAACAAGTATATGAAAAGAAATAAGAACATAAAAATTGATATTAACAGAAGGTTGCAGTTTCAGTTTGCCAGCGGTCTTCGTATATTTTCTGCGAAAATTTTGCGAATAATTGTAAATAATTGCATATCTTTACACTTGACATTGATATTCGTTCCAATTATAACTTGAATTTGCGACTGCTTAATAATAAAGATACGGAAATTCAAGGTCGTTTTCAGACGAATAGTTGCCATACATTGCTAATGTTAAAACATCTAAATGAAATAAAAATCACAGACTAAACAAAAACAGATAAAAAACATGAACAGAAGAATATTTTATATCATAATATCGGCGTTTCTGCTGACCTTCTCGACATGCAGAAAAGATGATAGGCAAGGTCTTTCTGAAACGACATCTGCATTGATAAAACTTGACAGCATGGTGAACAGTATGCGAAATGTTGATACGCTTACAGTCTGGGCTGAACGTTATGAACAGCAGAAAAAATATGCTGAAGCAGAAAGAGTGTTGCGCAAACTTGGAAATGTAAGTCGGGAATCCGACAATTACATTAAAGCGCTGGAATATCACAACAGAGCATTGTCGCTTGCTCAGGAACTGAACAACACGACAGAAATCATCTTGTGTCTGAATCAGATAGGCACTGATTACCGCCGAATGGGTTCTTACGAAGATGCATCGTCATATCACTATCGCGCTTTGCAACTGTGCGAAACATACAGCGATAAAACTTCCGATTTTGCATTGAAAAACAAAGTCATTTCGCTCAACGGAATAGGCAACATCTACCTTACGCTCGGCAATCTGACCGAAGCCTTCGAAGTCTTCAAGGAAGCGCTTGACGGCGAAACCCGTTTGGGAAGTCATCTCGGCATGGCAATCAATTATGCAAATATCGGAGCAATATATGAACAACGACAGATGTACGATTCGGCTCATATCTATTACGAATACAG
Source organism: Prevotellaceae bacterium (assembly GCA_031269545.1). Lineage (GTDB taxonomy): Bacteria > Bacteroidota > Bacteroidia > Bacteroidales > UBA932 > JAIRKV01. Next base: position 2,160 of record JAISYZ010000139.1, on the reverse strand, counting down.
CATGGAACACAATAAGCGGGCAACATCAAAGCTTGGAATTTCGCTTTGCCACGGTCATTTTGGACGTTTGGCAGAAATAGCCGGCAATCTCGACGAAGCCTTGCAGGAATATCGCGCTGCTTATGAGATTATGGAAAATTCTACCGACCGCTGGCACTGGATGGACGCCTGCGTTTCGCTAATCAGAGTTAATATAGCCAAAGGAAACATGTATGCAGCAAAAACCTATCTCGACAAGGCGGAAGCCACAGCCCGCAATATTCGTTCAAAAGATTATTTTGCACTTGTATATCAAATGAAATACATGTACCACGAAAAACAGGGAAATATGCGTCAGGCTCTCGACAATTACATTTTGAGCAGTACGTACAACGACAGCATAATAAATCTGAAAAACGTAAATCATATCAACAATATGAGAATACGATACGAAACCGAAAAAAATTCAATAAAAATAACTTCGCTCGAAGACGAAAAAAATTCAATAAAAATAATAAGTATAATAGCGATTGCCTTATTGTTAAGCACTGTCGGCGTACTGTTTGCACTGTACATGTACATGCGCCAGAAAAAACAACTTGCCGAACAGCAAATAATGCTATTTGAAAAAGAAAAACAATTGATTGCTACCCAAGCCGTGCTTGATGGCGAAACGGCAGAACGCAGCCGTATAGCGCAGGATTTGCACGATGGACTTGGCAGCATGTTAACAGGAGTAAAATTGAATATGAATGAATTGAAAAAAGGAGCAACGCTTGAATATTCAAGCATAGAACAGTTCAACAAAGCGCTGATACTGCTCGATGATTCGATGCGCGAACTGCGCCGCGTGGCTCATCACTTAATGCCCGAATCGTTGAGCCGATACGGATTGAAAGTTGCACTGACAGATTTCTGCGACAGCATTCCTAACGCCGAATTTAACCATTTCGGCAGCGAAAAACGATTGAACAAAAAAATAGAAGTGATGATTTACCGCATAATGCACGAACTTATCAACAATGCCATGAAACATTCTGGCGCATCGCGAATACTGGTGCAAATAGTGCAAAACGAAGACAATATAATATTTACTGTCGAAGATAACGGCTGCGGCTTCGACCTCGATGCCGCTACAAAAGGAATGGGACTTAAAAATATAAAATCGCGCATAGCCTCATTCGGCGGAATAATAGACATTCGCAGCAGACAGAATAAAGGAACAGAAGTAAACGTAGAATTAAAAATTAATCAGGAAAATATCTAAAACAAAAATAATCATGGACATGATCAATATAAATTCGCAGTTAATAAATGTCATTATTGTTGACGACCATAAAATGATTGCCGAAGGTCTTGAAAAACTGATAAACGAATCGACTATAGCGCAGGTAATCGGGAAAGAACACAGTATAAAAGGATGTCTGTCGTTGCTCGAACATCAACAGCCAGACGTATTGCTGCTTGATATAGGACTCCCCGACGGCAATGGGATAGATGCCTGCGCTTTAATCAAAAAACAGTATCCAGATGTGAAAATTTTAATGCTGACAAGTTACAGCGAACTTTCGGTTATCAGCCGCGCACTCGGCGAAGGCGCTTTGGGATACGTGCTTAAAAATTCAATGGTAGAAGAAATTATCGAAGGTATACGGGTTGTAGCATCAGGCAAACCGTTTTTTTGCGAAGAAGTAGATATGCTTCTTAAAACCGACCGTATTCAACACATTACACTGACAAGCCGCGAGCGCGAACTGCTGAAACTGATTGTCGAAGGCTGTTCAAACAACGACATTGCTCAAAAAATGTGCCTTGGCTACGAAACCATAAAAAGTTACAGAAAAAATCTTATTCTCAAACTTAATGCGCACAATACCGCAATACTTGTACGAATAGCTCTGGAACAAAAATTAGTGTAGTATAAAAATTAGTATTCAGTGATTTATATATTGCTATTGCGAGGAACGTAGCAAAACGCCTGAAACAAAACAGAATTATTATAAAAAAAAAACAAAAAAGTTACCTTTGATGGTAACTTTTCTGTTTCTATCCTAAGTCATTTTTTATGTCAAATAATATTTTCCTGTTTCATTCAAAGAATCGGGGCGATTTTGCATAAATCTTCTGCGGTCGATTCAATCGTATGCCCAACATGACCTCATGCGTGTTGTTCGAATATTT
>JAISYZ010000104.1 GCA_031269545.1 Prevotellaceae bacterium | reverse complement strand
AACACAAAGGTACGAACATATATTTTAATAAATCAAGAGATTTTGTAACTTTTTAGTGAACACTTTGTGTAAAAAAAGTGAACACTTTGTGGGTTATTTTTCGTTTATTACTTGAATGTGCGATTGACTAAACTGTTTTATAACGAAGTGTTGTAACAATTAAACGCACCATCGTAATGCAAAATTAATATTCCCCATAAAATTCTCTGAAAAACCAATTTTATAAAAGCGGTGAAAATAAGCGTGCAATGCTGCATGAAAGATTTTTCCAAAACGAGCGGCGATTCCACATTCTTAATGTTACTTGCGAACTTTTGCTGCAATCGTATCTGAATTGATTTTCAAGACTTAATGCTATGGTTTTGTCATAAACGATAGCAGTTATCTCAAAATTATATTCGAAACTGCGAGTGTCCATGTTAACAGAACCTATCGAAGAAAATTCGCCATCGATGCTGATTGTTTTTGCATGATTGAACGCCCGTTTGCTGTAAAGATAAACCTTAACGCCGGCTTCGAGCAAATCCTGAATATACGCAAGAGTCGCCCAATATACGATTTTGGAATCCGATTTTCCGGGCAAAATAATGCGAACATCAACACCGCTGAGAGCAGCAACTTTTATCGCCGTCAGCACACTTTCGTTCGGCATAAAATACGGCGATGTTATGTATATGTTTTTCTTTGCCGACGATATTGCATAAAAGTACGTCTGCATAATGCTTGCCCAATCGCTGTCGGGACCTGATGCGGCTATCTGGATATTGCACTTTTCATCGATTACGGATTTCGGGAAATAGCGTTCGTGATCGATGAAAATCTGCTGCTTACTGACGAAAAACCAGTCAACAAGAAAAATCAATTGAAGAACATTCACGGCTTCGCCTCTTATACGCATGTGAGTATCGCGCCACCACTGAAAATATTCGTTTCCGTAAACATAACGGTCGGCGATATTCATTCCGCCTGCAAACCCGATTTTTCCATCAACGACAACAATCTTGCGATGATTGCGGAAATTACTTTTATTTGTAAGTTTATGAAAACGCACTTTGCCGAACGCAAACATCTCAATACCATTCTTTGTAAATGATTTTACATCTTTCTTTTTTAATGTCCAGCTCCCGAAATCATCGTATATTATGCGAACAGCGACTCCTTCTTTTGCTTTTTTAATCAGTATATTACGAATTTCATCATAAACTTTTCCGCGTTCCATAATGTAAAATTGAAAATGTATAGAATCTTTTGCATCAAGCAGCGCCTGTTTTAATGCGGATATCATACTTTCGCCATCGTAATATAACATTACGCTGTTATATTCGGTAAGTATTGATTTACTGTTATTAAGCAATAATGCTATTGTGTTTTTATAATTATTAAGTTCAGATTTGGGATCAAAAAGTTTGTTTCGTTTCACTAATCCTGCCTGACGCGAACTGATATTGTCAATAAATTTTATATCGTGCAAGGCTTTACGCCCGAACATCTTTTTCTTTCTGTAATTTTGTCCGAAGAAAAAGTAAAGTATCAACCCTACAAGAGGCAACATAAACAGTAAGATTAACCACGATATTGTTTTTACCGAATCTTTATGTTTATAGATGATATATATGGCAACGCAAAATGCAATGATTGAATATATTACCATCAAAATAGAAATTATATTATCGAACGTGGGTATAATCATTTTTGGTTTAATTTGATGTCAATAACTTTAAATATTATATTATTTTTTTAAGTATGTCAATGAGGCGTTGCGGCGGACGACAAGGACGATTTGTTGATGCATTTGAAAACGACAAAATTGTTTCACCCGTATTTATCAACTCTTCATGCTGATTGAATATTTCGTAAAAAAAATACATTTTTGCCGTTGGCAAATCGTTCAACCTAACACGTACAACAAGTTCATCCTCGTAGTAAGCGGGTTTGATATATTTGCTTGATACAGAAATCACAGGCATTATTACACCTTCTTTTTCCATTGTTCCATACGAAAGTCCGAGATACATCATCATTTCTGTACGTGCATATTCGTAATAACGAACATAGTTTGAATGATGAACAATACCCATTTTATCTGTTTCATAATATCTTACGCGCAATTTCGACTCAAACGAATACATAAAATTAATTTAATCATATTGCGCAAAATTAATAAATTTAATGCAAACAAAGAATAAATCTTAATATTTTTATTGTTATATTAACTATAAAGCATCAAAATGTTTGATATATGATTGTTTGTAATATTAAAATTTCATATTGACATTTGCCAATTAATTCGGCATATTTTTTATTTTTAAATATATTTTCATATTTACAGTTCTTATTATGATATTGTAATAATTACCTAATTAAAACGTAAAAACCTGTGAACAAAAAACTGTTTTTGCTATATTTAAACCAATCTCAATATCATTAATAATATTATGTACAGTTCCTTAATATATTCTTAATATTACAATAATTTGCATATATAAATCATTTATTATCACAATATTATTAACAATTTATCAATAAATATTTTTTCTTTCAATATTTTTTCTTTGCTTGCTTATTCCGCATTATTATTTGATAATTAATTCTGAAATTTATGTATAAATATTTTTAGAAAAATATAACAATTCTGCGATTATTTTTTGCTGTTACAAAATATTCATAAAAATTATTTTTTTACAAATAGATTATCTGCAAAAATTATTTTATCTTTGCAATGAAAAATTTATAAAATAACAATTTAATTTTCAAAGACATGAAAAAATTATCAATTATTGCAACATTGCTGTTTGTAACGGCATTTGCAGGCGCACAAAGTTTAGCGCCGATAAAACTTAACGAACCTAATAAAGACAGAGGTGCATCTGTTATGAAAGCGTTGAACGAACGCCATTCTACACGCGAATTTTCTACCGAAAAACTAAGTTTGCAGGACTTGTCCGACCTGTTGTGGGCAGCCAATGGAATAAATCGTCCCGATGGACGCAGAACGGCTGCTACTGCACGCAACAATCAAGATATTGATGTTTATGCAATTATGGAAGAAGGCGCTTATTTTTACGATGCAAAAAACAATGAATTGACGCCTGTTGTCGAAGGCGATTATCGAGCGCTTATTGCAGATAGACAGGTTTCGGTGAAAGATGCTCCGGTTTCTTTGCTTATTGTGTCTGACATATCGCGCTTTACAGGTTTGGATGTCGAAGCGCAAAAACAGTGGGGAGCATTGGATGCAGGAATCGTTTCGCAAAACATTATGATTTTTGCTTCGGGTTGCGGTTTGGTTACAGTGCCGCGCGTTTACATGAATAAGGATGAACTTAAAAAAGTTCTGAAACTTACTGAAACACAAATTCCAATGATTAACAATCCCGTAGGCTACGCGCGTTGATATTACGGAAATATAAATTTGAAAATGATGAGAAATCCGTCAGAAATAATTGGTAATTTGATTGAAAAACAGAGCCTTAGTTTTATAAGTTCTGTCGATGAAAACGGCTATCCGAATACAAAAGCAATGTTGCCGCCCGTAAAGAGAGAAGGCATAAAAACATTTTACTGGCATACAAACAGTTCTTCAATGAAGATAAAGCAATATGAAAACAATGCAAAGGCTTGCATATATTTTTGTGATAAACGTTTTTTTCGCGGAGTAATGTTAAAAGGGAAGATGGAAGTATTGAATGATAAAAATATAAAACAGGAACTTTGGAAAGATGAATTTTCAATGTATTATCAGGGTGGAATGGACGGCGGTGATTTTATCATATTGAAATTCACAGCAGAAGAAGGAAGATTTTACAGCAATTTTCATTCGGAAAATTTTGAAATAAAATAAAAAATATAAAGCAGCCCAAACTGCACATAACAGGATTGTTTACGCTTTGTCTGTTCGACACAGCCAATCCAGAAATTTCAGTTTTTCATTTGTCTGAACACTTGATACTGACTGCGTAATGCTTTTGTCATTTTCCATTCCATTTATAGCCGTCAATATTTATGCAGGATAAATGCAATATTCGTTCTGTAACTGTTTTTGCAATTTCGTCAACAGATTGCGGTTTGCTGTAAAACGATGGAGACGCGGGACAAACAATTCCTCCTGCAAGCGTAATCTGTTCCATATTGCGAATATGTATCAAATTCAACGGAGTTTCGCGAGTAACGACAATCATTTTTCGGCGTTCTTTGAGCATCACATCAGCCGTGCGGGCAATAAGATCATTGGCGCATCCGTTTGCAATGCGTGCAAGCATTCCCATCGAACAGGGAACAACAATTAAGGCATCGTAATCGGACGAACCCGAAGAAAAAGGAGCAAATAAATCATCGTTTTCATAAATTTTAATGTATTTGTATTTTGCAATATTTTCACCAGTTTCGTAATCGAAAACCTGCTTGCCTGTCGATGTGAAAATAACGGCAATTTCATCAAACAACGAATGATAAATATCAAGCGTATCAAGCAAAATTTTTGCATATATTTGTCCGCTTGCACCTGTTATTCCTATTACTGTTTTAAGTTTTTTCATCTTTCAAAATTATTTTACAAATGTATATATTTATTTTACTACACAACAAAATTTAGTTTTAATACATAAAAATTAATTGTACTTCGCAGTCTGTATTGAGTATATTATGTTTTTTAAATTGTTTACTATTATTATTATTCATTGTTAATTAATTTACTAATTTTGTAGTGTAGTAAAATAATTTACAAATTAAAAATAATATTATGAAATTTAAAATTAAACTAATCGCATTACTGATAACAGTGATTGCAACAATTTCGTGCAGCACGAAGAAAGATTACGAAACCGTAAAAGGCGATCCTGTCAAGGCTCGCATTTATACGCTGGACAACGGTTTGAAAGTTTACATGGCTGTGAACAAAGAACAGCCGCGTATTCAAACTTACATTGCAGTGAGAGCAGGAGGAAAAAACGACCCTGCCGAAACTACCGGATTGGCTCATTATTTCGAGCATTTGATGTTCAAGGGAACGCAAAAATTCGGAACGACAAACTATGAAGCCGAAAAACCTTTGCTCGATGAAATTGAGAATCTGTTTGAAGTGTATCGCAAAACAACCGATGATGCCGAACGTAAAGCAATTTACAGTAAAATCGACAGCATAAGTTATGAAGCATCAAAAATTGCAATTCCAAACGAATACGACAAACTGATGTCGGCAATAGGTGCAAATGGAACAAATGCTTACACAAGTTATGATGTTACCTGTTACACCGAAGATATTCCAAGTAATCAGGTTGAAAACTGGGCAAAAATTCAAGCTGACAGATTTGCAAATGTCGTTATTCGCGGATTTCATACAGAACTCGAAACCGTTTACGAAGAATACAATATTTCGTTGACAAGCGACTCGCGCAAGATTTATCAAAACATACTTGCAGGGCTGTATCCCAACCATCCTTATGGAACTCAAACAGTGCTGGGAACTCAGGAACAGTTGAAAAATCCATCGATAATTAATATCAAGAATTTTTACAAACAATGGTATGTTCCCAACAATATGGCGATTTGCCTCTCGGGCGATTTCGATCCTGACGAAACAATAAATATCATCAAAAAATATTTCGGCGAATTTAAACCCAACGAAAATCTTCCCAAACTTGAATTTAAGCCCGAAGAACCGATTACAACGCCTGTCGTGAAAGATGTGATTGGACTTGAAGCCGAAAGAGTTGCTCTGGCTTGGCGACTTGGCGCAGCGAACAGCGATGATGCCGATTTGGCAAATATTGCTTCAAGCATTTTATACAACGGACAGGCAGGACTGATTGATATTAATCTTATTCAACAGCAAAAAATTCTAAATGCCTATGCTTATGAACAAATGTTTAACGATTACGGAATGTTGTTGATGCAGGCAACGCCAAAAGAAGGACAGACGCTTGACGAAGCCAAAGATTTGCTGCTTGCCGAAATTGCAAAACTCCGCAACGGCGATTTTGATGAAACGCTGCTGAAAGCAAGCATAGATAATTATAAACTGCAACTGATACAGTACCTCGACTCAAACTACGGACGCGCAGATGCTTTTGTAGATGCATTTATAAATGACGTGGAATGGGAAAAACAGGTTAATATTATCAGCCGTTTGGAAAAGATAACGAAAGATGACGTTGTGAAATTTGCAAACGCAAAATTTGGCGACAACAATTATGTTGTGGTTTACAAACGTCAGGGACAGGATCCCGATCAAAAGAAAATTGACAAACCGCAGATTACGCCTATCGCTACAAACCGCGATGCTGCAAGCGATTTCTTACAGGAAATAAAAAATTCGCAGATAAAATCCATCGAACCTGTTTTTGTTGATTTCAGTAAAGATATGGAAAATACCGCTGCAAAATCGAATATTCCTGTACTGTACAAGAAAAACGAAACCACAGATTTGTTCAGTCTGGAATATATTTTTGAAATCGGCAGCAACAGCGATGCAACCATAGGAATGGCATTCAATTATCTTGACTATCTCGGAACAAGCACAAAATCGCCCGAAGAAATCAAAGCGGAATTTTACAAAATTGCATGTTCGTTCAGCGCAAGCGTGCAGGCAGAAAGATCTTACATAGGAATAAGCGGACTGAGCGCAAACATGCCGAAAGCAATGGAACTTATGGAAGAACTTATTGCAGACGCTCAACCGAATGATGAAATTCTCGAAAACCTGAAATTCGATATACAAAAATCGCGTAAAGACACAAAACTGAATCAGCGTGCAAACTTTTCCGCTTTACGCCGTTATGTGCAGTATGGACACGATTACATAAAAAACACAACCTTGTCGAACGATGCTCTAAATGCTCTTAAATCGGCGAATGTGCTTGCAAAAATCAAAGATTTGACAAACATGGAACATTCTGTACTCTACTACGGACCAATGTCAAGTAAAGAAGTTGTTGATTTAATAAACAAACATCACAAAACGACCGAAACGCTTGTTCCTGTTACAGAAAAAATAGAATCCAAATATGCGGAAACTCCCGAAAATAAAGTATTCATAGCCGAATATGATGCAAAAAACACTTATTACGCACAATATTCAAATCGCGGCGATAAATTTGATGTAAAAGATGATGCCATTGTTGCCTTATATAACGAATATTTCGGAGGAGGCATGAATTCCATTGTATTTCAGGAAATGCGCGAAGCCCGCAGTCTGGCGTATTCGGCAAATGCATATTTAAGCGAACCTAACAAAGCGAGCAAACCTTATACGTTTTCGGCTACCATCATAACGCAAAACGATAAAGTTTCGTCGGCAATCGATGCTTTTGCTGACATTATAAACAACATGCCCGAAAGCGAAGCAGCGTTTACTATTGCAAAACAAGCGCTTCTGCTGCGTTTAAGCACTGAACGCATAATAAAAAATAACGTGCTTTGGGCTTACATGGATGCAAAAGATATGGGAGTAGATTACGACAGAAATAAAGCAATTTACGAAAACGTACAAAACATGACGCTTGCAGATGTAAAGTCATTTCAGGAAAAATGGATAAAAGACCGCACATATTACCACGGAATATTGACAAATTCAAAAGAACTGGATTTGAACAAAGTCCGTCAACTCGGCGAAATTAGATTTCTGAAACAGGAAGAAATATTCGGATACTAAAATAACGAAGAGTGAAAGATTAATTTAGAGTCAATATGACGGATTTGAGGCTTGATAACAAAAAATCAACGCCGAACGCAGCAAATCAAAAAATCGCCTCTGCAACAATTCGCAGAGGCGATTTCTGTTAAAATTATGTGTACTTCGTAAACGTACAGATGTACTTTTGATTTTAATGACCGACTAACCATTCGTTGTGTCGAAAACCTGACTTGATGTTGTTTAAAACCTGACTTGGTTTTTCGCCAAATCAAACTTGGTTTCTGAAACCTGACAGGTTTTATGACACATTCTGTCCCTGACGGGACAGCCATCATTTTCAAATCGGTCAAACAAAACATTAATGCTGACGTAAATATCCGGAAAATTGAGGTAAATATCCGGAAAATTGACGAAAATATCAGATTTTGGGAGTTCCCAAACTGAATTTGGGAGTTCCCAAACTGAATTTGGGAGTTCCCAATCTGAATTTGGGAGTTCCCAAACTGAATTTGGGAGTTCCCAAACTGAATTTGGGAGTTCCCAAACTGAATTCGGGAGTTCCCAAACTGAATTCGGGAGTTCCCAAACTGAATTTGGGAGTTCCCAAACTGAATTCGGGAGTTCCCAAACTGAATTTGGGAGTTCCCAAACTGAATTTGGGAGTTCCCAA
>JAISYZ010000236.1 GCA_031269545.1 Prevotellaceae bacterium | reverse complement strand
GATATTTAGCATAAGGTTTTTTGATATTTCCGATTAAAAAATATCGCAGATAAAAATATTTAATTAAATTCACAAAATTTTAATAGTATGAAAAAACTAATTTTAAGCGGTCTGTTTGTTACCGCAATTGTCTTAACGGCATTGAATTTTTACAACAACGCGAACGAAAATTCTCTGGTAGATATTATTGCAGAGAATATTAATGCAGATGCGGGTGGTTCAAGACAGGGTAATAGTGCTTGTGGCACATTGTTGCCCGCAAATGTTCCCACGTGTGTAACATACGGAAGTACTGCTTGTACAAACGATTGTGGTAAAAAACCGAAAGTAGCAACATCTTTCACTGTTAATGAATAGTATCAATAATTATTCGTGGAATTAAAATATACAGGGATAATCAACCCTGTATATTTTCTAAACTATTTCAAATAATCTTTTATGAAACAAATACTTACAGCACTTTTAGTGCTTTCAACCATGGGTTGCACTGCAAAAAAACAAATAGATGCATCGGATGCAGAAATTGTTACAGTTGATTTCAATTCCACAAAAACATTTATGAATTCAGATATATTCTCAACTATTGAAATTATTCCAATAAATGATACTATCAACAGAATAAACATTGATGCTGAAATCATTATATATTCAAAAGATTTTTATATAGTTAACAAAAATAGCGACCAAAGTATTGCAAGGTTAGATTCGGCAGGTAATTTTATCAATAATATTGGACACAGAGGTCGGGGAAATAAAGAATATATATCTGTTAAAGATATTGCAATTAGTGACGATACAGTTTCCGTTTTTTCAAGTGATGTCCAAATGGAATATCTATATTCGACAGATGGAAAATTTATAGGAAGCAAAGAAACTCAACATCCATTTAACAGAATACGAAAAATAAATGATTTTTATTGGTATTATTTAGGTTATGATAATATGCATTCAAATTCACGTTTGATTTGTACTGATAAAAACGGAATAATAAAAAAAGAATTTTTAGATGAAAAAATAAATATTTTAGGGACGGTTGAAAATGCCAATACACTTACACTTTATAATGATACAATGTACGTGCGTGAATACTTCAATAAAAATATATATGCTATTAACAGTAATAATACTAAAATAAAATATGTTTTTGATTTTAGGAAATATGCTATCCCTAATGATTTTTATAAGCAAGCAGATGTAATGTCAGCATCAGACATATTACAATCATGCGACTTTGCTGCAATCAATAGATTTCTCGAAAACGATTCATGGATAATTGCAGAATGTATAATACAATATCAATATCAAAACATAGACGATATTAAATTAGATATTATTTATATGGTAAAAAATAAAAAAACAAATGAATGGCATACTCTAAAATATCGAATGACATCTGTTAGCAAAGAAAGCGCTTTTGTTTATTCATTAAAATATCTGACAGATAATTCGGAAATATTATTTTTGATTGATACGTATGATTTGATAAATGATAAAACATTTGATTCCAATCTTGTAGCAAATCCCGAAGTATTGGATAGCATAACAGAAAATGACAATCCTGTGATTTTAAAATGTAAACTTAAAAACTAATGAAATATTTAAAAATCATAAATATATTTTTGTTGTCGGTTTGTGCTTTATTTTTGTTTTCATGTTCAAATAAAAAAGACAGCACACGTAAAGCAGTTGAAAATTTTTTATCTACAGAAATAATAATCAACGACAATTTGATACCAATTGTGCATGGCGAAGTAAATAATACAATAAACATCCCTGAAGGAATACGAATGATTATTTACTATGATTCAATCGGTTGCAGACAATGCAGAGTGAGTCATTTAACCGATATAAACAGCATATTTGAATATTTTGCCGATTCGTTCAAAATAGCATATCCAATGATTATATTTTCACCATCCGAAACGGAAAAATCCGAACTCTTACAAAATTTGAAAGACAGCGAATTTTATTATCCCACATGGCTTGACGAAAATAATTCGTTTATGAAACGAAATCCTCAAATACCAACAGAAGATGGTTTTCATACCTTCTTATTAGATAAAAAGAATAAAGTAGTATTGACAGGCAGTCCTGTATATAATTTAAAATTATGGGATTTGTATAAGAAAACCATCAACGAACTGATAACAAACGGAGGAGAATTGGAAAAATAACAAGAATGTCCGTCAAAATATCATTCAAAATAAAACTCATAATAATATTTGCAACAATATTTACGATTATAACTGTTTTTATTATTGAAAGCAAGTATTTTGGTTCAAGCAATAACAATATTTTTGAGTTGAACATAGCGGCGCTTGAGGCTGCCGAAGACGAGCAGGCGGCAACAACCGACAGTAAACTTGTATTTGAAGAACAGACAGCCGATTTTGGGAAAATTCCACTTGGCGAAAAGCGCATTTTTCATTTTAAATTTGTTAACAGATACGATACGCCGGCATTGATACAAAATGTAAAAGCATCATGCGACTGTACTGAAGCAGAATGGGAAAAACAACCCATACTGCCGCAGGCAAATTCTGTGATAAAAGTACTATTTACAGCAAAAAACGAAGGATTTTTTTCAAGAAAAATATCAGTATTGGATGCAAACAGCAAAAAACCAATACAGTTAATAATAAAAGGACAGGTGATTTTACAATAATTATTATTACTTTTGTATATGTATATCGTTGAAAAATACATAAAACTTTTTCTGAAAATATCGTTCAGAATAATCGCAATATTTTGCATAATAACAGTTTTATATTATGCAGGCAGGATATTTGTATGCGATCAGTTTATAGTGCCATCATATTCGATGGAGCCTACGCTTGTTGCCGGCGACAGAATACTGGTAAACAAACTTATTTTTGGAGCGCGCATATACAAAAGTTTCGATTTTTCGCAAAACAAGCCATTAAAATCGTGGCGTACCTTTGCTTTCGGGACAATACATCCAAATGATGTCATAGTTTTTAATTATCCTCGCGGTTACAACCGCAACAGGATGGAATTTAAAATTAATTATGTTTATGTAAAACGCTGCATAGGAACGCCGGGCGATACAATATCAACAGTAAACGGATTTTTAAAAAACAACAATTATAAATCGTTGCTGGGAATCGAAGACAAACAGGTGGAATTGTCGCTCTTGTCCGATGATATTACCGATTACAATATAAATTCATTATCTTCGCATTTTCAAGATTATGGTTGGACAATCAAAAACATGGGACCTGTATTTGTTCCGCAAAAAGGGGCAACCGTAAGTATTGACAGTATGAACTATAAAATGTATAAACAAATTATTGAATACGAAACAGGAAAAACGATTATTATTGAAAACGGAACGGTTATGCTTGGCGATAACGACATTAACCAATATAAATTCGGAAAAAACTACTATTTTGCCTGCGGCGACAATATTTTAAATTCGTGCGACAGTCGATACTGGGGCTTTATTCCCGAAGAATTTATTATTGGCGTGGCAACATATATATCATATTCGAGAAATCCACATACCGGTAAATTGCAAAAAGACAGAATAATGAAAAAAATCAAATAATAAAAATATGAGAATATTTATTTTAGTATTATTATTATCAGCAGTTGAGTTTGATTTAAGTTCACAAACCATAAAGCGCAAACTAACCATGGAAGATGTGATAAAACTTGCACAGGAAAAATCAATATCAAGCATGGTTTCAAAAAATATCTTTGCTTCTGCATATTGGCAATATCGTTCATATAAGGCAGAACGTTTGCCATCAGTAAATATAAATGCAGGAGTCGGTAATTTTAACCGCTCGCTGGTTGCTTTGCAGGATGCTGCAACAGGCAGTTTTGCTTATCGCGAAAATTACATATTGGAAAATAACATGTCATTGTCATTAAATCAAAATATAACAGCAACAGGAGGAACTTTGTCGCTCTATTCGAGTCTAAACCGGCTTGATCAGTTTCGTCCCGAAAGATATGTAACATATTATACTCAACCGCTCACGCTGTCGTATATTCAGCCTTTGTGGCTTTTCAATTCTTTTAAGTGGAACAAAAAAATAGAACCTAAAAATTTTGAATATGCAAAACGCGAATATCTTGAAAATTTGGAAATGACAACAATTACCGCTGTAAATTATTTTTGGAATTTCACCTTGGATCAACTTAACTATGAAATGGCAAAAAGAAATTACGAACAGAGTAAAACACTTTATCGCATAGCAACCGAACGTTTCCGTCTGGGATCAATCAATAAAGATGTCTTACTGCAACTCCAATTAAACATGCTTAACGACAGTCTTAACATAAACAGCAGTTATATTACTCTGACATCCACTCGAAACAGGTTATGCTCGTATATAGGTTATACCGAAGATGCAGATATTGAATTGCAAATAGATTATAAATTGCCTGATATTTTACTTGATTATAATAAAGTTTTAGAACAGGCAAAACAAAATTCGTCATTTGTACTTTCGCAGGAAATAGCGATACTCGAAGCAGAAAAGACAGTTGCACAAGCTAAAGGTAACAGAGGTTTTACAGCATCGTTTAATGCACGTTTCGGAATGTCGAAAAGCGATGAAAAACTGCGCAGAGCTTACGGCAATCTGCGCGATCAGGAAGTTGTCGGTTTAACTATTTCGCTTCCCGTTTTTGATTGGGGAATGGGAAAAGGACGGGTTAAAATGGCAGAATCACAGGCTCAAACAACGCGCAACAAGCAAGAACAGGCAATGATAGATTATGAACAGGAAATAATGTTGATGGTAATGCAATTTAATAATCAGCGAAATCAATGTGAAATATCGAGCAGAGCAAACGAAATAGCAAACGAAAGTTACGAACTTTCAGTTAAAAACTTTACACGCGGAACAATCTCAGTTACAGACATGAATGTTGCTCAATCATCAAAAGATGCTGCATTGAGAACCTACATCAACAATATGAGTAATTATTGGAATTATTATTTCAGCATTAGAAAAAAAACTCTTTATGACTATATTAATAATACAAATATTAACGCTGAATTTGATAAACTTGTAAAATGATTAAATTATGAAAATACAAATAATTATATTATGCGTTCTTTCTGCTGTCCTTATTGGATGCAATGAAAAAAAAGAGACACAAACAGATACAAACCTTGCTAAACAGGACTATACGGCAGAAAAAAATTCCGTAGAAATTTATGTGTTAAAATTAATGACATTTAATAAACAACTTATAAGTAATGGACGCTTCGAAGCTCGTCGTAAAAGCGATATAGGATTTAAATCAACAGGCGAAATTACTGCAATAAATGTTTATGAAGGCTCGAAAATTAATGCAGGTTCGACAATAGCAATGATAGATGCAAGCGAATATGAAATTGCGCTTCAACGCGCCGAACTCGCTTTCCGTAAAGCCGAGATTGATCTAATTGATAAACTTGCAGGTTATGATTATATAAATGCAGATACATCAAAAATTCCCCGCGAAGTTATGGAAATTGCTTATATACGTTCGGGTTATCTTGATGCAAAAAATTCGCTTGCTTCTGCAAAAATGAATTTGAACAACTGTCGTTTGACTGCTCCTTTTTCGGGTAAAATTGCAGATATAAAGTCAAAATTAAACGAACGTTCTCAATCAACATTCTGTACTATTATTGATGATGCCATACTTAATGTAAAATTCACTATTTTGGAAACAGAACTTAATTTTGTACGGACAGGACAGAAAGTTCAAGTTTCAACATTTACCAATCCCGATGTTATCATTAAAGGACATATAACTGAAATTACTCCATCGGTGAATGAAAAAGGTCAAATATCAATAATTGCCCAAATTCAAAATAACGGAGAATTAATAGATGGAATGAATGTTAAAATAATAATTGAAAACAGTATTGCAAATCAAATGGTAGTCCCGAAGAGTGCAGTAGTTATTCGCGATAATATGGAAGTGTTATTTCGCTATTCTAATGGAAAATCAGTTTGGACGTATGTAAATATACAAATGACCAACAGCAAAGAATATGTGGTAAGTCCGAATACATCTCGCGGTGCAGAATTGAATGTCGGAGATACTGTTATTGTGAAAGGTAATCTAAATCTTGGCGGAGATGTAGATGTTGAAATAGAAAACAAAAAATAAATTTTATATGTTCAGGCAATTGTTGCAACGACCTATTGCGGTTATAATGATATTGACTGCGGTGATTGTACTTGGAATATCAAGTATTAATTTATTACCGGTATCACTTATTCCCGCTATAGATATACCGCAAATAACAGTACAGATATCAGCGCCAAACAAATCGGCGCGAGAATTAAACGAATCGGTAATATCTCCACTTCGACAACAGCTTATTCAAATTTCACATTTATCAAATATCAAAGCCGAAACCAAAGATGGCAGCGGAATAATTTCTATGCTGTTCGATTATGGAATAGATATGGATTATCTTTTTATTGAGGTGAATGAAAAAATTGACCGTTCAATGAATTCGCTCCCCAAATATTTGGATAGACCAAAAGTAATGAAAGCAAGTGCAACAGATATTCCTGCTTTTTATTTAAATATTTCAGCAAAAGGAGACGATAATTATGTTGTTACAGATGATTTATATCCTGTTTCACACAGATTTGTACAACTTGGTAATTTTGTTTCGCAGGTCATCATAAAACGGATAGAACAACTGTCTGAAGTAGCCATGGTTGACATGAGCGGCTTGGTTTATCCTGAATTGCTAATAGTTCCTGACAGAGAAAAAATGCAAATGATGGGAATTTCAGAAGAAAATCTCCAAAATGCTATTCTAAATGCTAATGTACAACTTGGGAACCTAACAATACGCGATGGAGAATATCAATTTAATGTAAGATTTGAATCTAATATAACAAGTAAAAGAGATATAGAAAATACATATTTGAAAATCAATGGTCGCATTTATCAGTTAAAAGAAATATCTTCGGTTCACGAACATCCTCAAAAACGGATTGGTAAAGTGATATCCGATGGGAAAGATGCTATTACACTTGCTATTATTAAACGTTCAGAGGCAAAAATGTCAGACTTAAAAGCAGGAATAGAAACGCTTATGTCATCATTTGAAAAAGATTACCCCGATATTGATTTTACAATTACCCGCGACCAAACAGAACTTTTAGATTATTCTATCAACAATCTTGTTAATAATATTCTGATAGGAGCCATACTTGCATGTATAATTATTTTCTTTTTTATGCGAGATTTCAAATCGCCATTATTATTGATTATTACTATTCCTGTTTCTCTTATAATATCAATGCTGTTATTTTACGTAATAGGACTGACTATTAATATCATCTCATTGGCAGGACTTCTTCTTGGAATAGGAATGATGGTTGATAATTCAATAATTGTAATAGATAATATAACTTACCAATGGAAATATGGAAAAAATCTATCCGATTCGGTTGTGTGTGGGACACGTGAAGTTTTTGCTCCAATGTTAAGTTCTGTACTTACAACCTGTGCGGTATTTATACCTTTGATATTTATAAGTGGAATAGCAGGGGCATTATTCTATGATCAAGCAATGGCTGTAACAATTACATTATTTTCATCATTAGTTGTTTCGGTATTGGTAATACCTGTCTTTTACTATTTGTTTTATAAAAAGCAAAAAACGATTAAATCAAATACTTTGCTTGGTAAAATATCTTTCGAAAATATATTTGGAAAATATGATGCTGTATTGAAATTCTTTTTCCGCCGAAGAATTATCATGTGGGGGACTTTTATTCTGTCAACATTAGGTATTATAATGATGTTTATAGTTGTAGATAAAGAAAAATTACCTCCATTATCGCACAATGATTCATTAATTCATATTTCATGGAATGAAAGAATTTCAGTAGATGAAAACAGCAGGAGATGTAAGGAATTAACAACCAAAATAAATGATTTAACATTACAAACTACAATAATGGCAGGTGTTCAGCAATTTATACTTTCACATACAGATGAAATATCTGTTACCGAAGCCATAATATATGTAAAAACTAAAAGCACTAACGATATTTTTGTTGTTGAAAGTCGTATTAAAAATTTGATATTGCAAAATTATTCAAATGCGATTTTTAATACAAAAATATCAGGAAATATTTTTGATATGATATTTTCGGATAAAGATGCAATATTATCGGCGCATGTTCGCACAACAAATGGGAAAATACCTGAACCCACCGAATTAAACAAATTGATTGCTAAAATACGAAATAAAATACCTGACACAGATATAAAAACAGCCGTTTGGCAAGAACATATTGAATATATTGCACGTCCAGAAATTATGGCAATATACGGAATTTCGTACGATGATATTTTGCATTCATTGCGCAATGCTTTGAACGACAATCGTATAATGACAATAACAAAAGGTAACTATTCCGTTCCTGTTGTAATAGGCGAAAATAAAAATGACGTTCGCGAAATGATAGAAAACAACTATGTTTCAAAAAATAACATGAATATTCCACTTGGCGATTTTGTTCGTGAAACACGTAATCAGGATTTAAAAAATATCACATCAGGCACCGAAGGAGAATATTACAGTATAGAATTAAACATAAAAGATAATGAAGTGCCATCTGCAATCTCATCAATACAGGAAATCATAGCAAACGATGACCAGTTTGAGGTTGATTTTAGCGGAACATATTTTTCCAACCGAAAGATGATAAAAGAATTAATAATAATTATTATAATATCAATTTTGTTATTGTATTTTATTTTGGCATCGCAGTTTGAATCTTTTATCCAACCTTTTATTATTATATCCGAATTAATTATTGATATATTTGGTGCGTTGTTAATAATATACATATTTGGTGCAAGTATAAATCTTATGTCGCTCATTGGAATTGTTATAATGTGTGGCATAGTAATCAATGATTCTATTCTGAAAATTGACACCATAAATCAAATTCGCAAACAGGGATCTTCTCTTGTTCGTTCTATTTTTGATGCAGGCAATCGTCGATTAAAGCCAATAATTATGACTTCGTTGACTACTATTTTTGCAATTGCTCCGTTTCTCATAAAAGGAGATATGGGGTCTGATTTGCAATATCCGCTCTCGTTGGCTTTGATAGGAGGCATGATAGCAGGAACATTTGTAAGTATATTTTTTGTTCCGCTAATTTATTACGAAATATATAAAAAAAAGAAATAATGTAATATGCCTAATCTGACAGCAAATAATTCATGGAAACGATTATCATCATTTTCAGTAATCTTAATTATGATTGTGTTAATGATAGTCGGTGCAGCCATGTTATCATTGCTGAAAATTCAATACACTCCGACTCATGAACGTTCTGCATTTACGGTTTCTTTTTCATGGGATGGAGCATCTGCTCGTGTTTTGGAACAGGAAGTTACTTCAAAAATCGAAGGCGCACTGTCAACAATTGATGATATATCAAAAATTACCGCAATTTCGAGTAAAGAGCGTGGAAATATTACCTTATGGTTTAAGAAAGGAATGAAAATAGATGCTGCGCGATTTGAAGTTGCTACTCAAATAAGGCAAATATACAATAAATTACCCGATGGAGTATCATATCCTGTATTTAACATGGCAGTATCCGGAAATGATTTAAAAACAATTTTAGTTTATACTATTAATTCCGACATTCCTCCAGATAGAATAATTAAATATGCAAAAGAACATATTACCAACAAATTATCAAAAATAGATGGAATAGAATCAATCAACTTTTCAGGCGCAACGCCTTTTGAATGGGTTATTACATTCAAACCAAATATTATTAAAACATTAAGAATTAATACATCAGATATTTCTTCTGCCTTTAATAAACATTTTAATGAAAATATTGTTGGCAATATTAGTGATGGTACTGAAATAATAACAATTCGTTTAAAAAATATTCAAGATGCAAAAATTGAAAATATTCCTGTACGAAACATAAATAACAGAATATATTACTTGCGCGATTTTGCAACGGTCGAATATAAAGAAAGTTTGCCCAATAGTTATTATCGTATAAACGGGTTAAATACTATTAATATGCAAATAATGGCAAATCCAAATATTAATACCATTGAAATTTCAAACAAGGTTAAAAAAGTTGTTGATGATATAAAAGACAGATTTCCTCAAAATTACACGCTTTACAATATTTACGATGAGTCGGAATATATAAGTAAAGATCTGTCTATAATATTTTTACGTTCCATTCTGTCTTTACTTATTCTGCTTGTATTTGTATATGCTGTGAGTCGCAGTTTGAAATATCTGTTTGTTATATTTATCAGTATTTTAGCAAATTTGCTTATTGCAGTAGTATTTTATTACCTTTTTGGTTTGGAAATACATATTTATTCCTTGGCAGGAGTTACTATTTCGCTTAGTATCATTATCGACTCAATAATAGTAATGGTTGACCATTTCAGTTATTATAAAAATAAAACCGTTTTTCTTTCAATATTGGGAGCTTTGCTTACTACAATTGTAGCTTTACTCATAGTTTTTCTATTACCTGATGACCAAAAACGGAATATGACACATTTTGTATGGATTATCATTATAAACCTGTCAATATCGGCAACAATTGCATTTGTGTTTATTCCTTCTTTACTCGAAAAAATAACATTAAAAAGAAAAGGTATAATACGACTTGGAGTTAGAAATAAACGTAAAGTAGTGCATCTTTCATTGTTTTATGAACGATTTATAAATTGGGGACGAAAACACAGATGGATTTACATTGTTGTTTTGGTTCTTGCCTTTGGAATACCGGTTCATTTACTTCCGACTGAAATTAAAACCGAAGAAAATAAAAATAACATTTTATCTGCCATATATAATAAAACAATAGGAAGTCAATGGTATCAAAACAATAAAGATATTTTTGAAAAAATTTTAGGCGGTTCGTTCCGCGTATTTTCAAAATCATTAAATTCAGTTTCTTTTTATCGACAGGCTCAGCCTCAAAAAGCCCTGACTATTTCGGCTTCGATGCCCGAAGGTTGTAATGTGCATCAACTTAACGACATAATGCGCAATATGGAAAATTTTCTAAGTCAATACGAAGAAATTGACATGTGCAGAACATCAATATCGTCTTACGACAATGGAAAAATAACAGTAACATTTAAAAAAGAATATGAAAATACTGCATTTCCATTTATGTTGAAAAAACAAGTTATAAGCAAGGCTATTGGTTTTGGAGGAGCAACATGGGTGGTATATGGCGTTGATGAAAACGGATTCAGCAATAATATCGTAGGATATGGATATAAATCTCATTCTATAAAAATTAAAGGATATAATTACGATGCATTGTATGATTACGCAAATAGAATGTTAGATTCACTGAAAACAAACCGCAGAGTTTCTGAACTCGAAATATATTCTGAATCCGCTTTGTCTAAAAATGAATTCTTCATTGAATACGATAAGGAAAAAATTATAGAAACAGGGTTGAATACAAAGGACTGTTTCAATTACCTGATTCAACAATTGTATGATTATCGTATTGGTTATGTATTTGATGGAAACGATATTTCGCAAGTACGACTTGTTTCATCCGAAAAAGACATGTTTGATTTATGGCACATACAAAATGATTTAATAAGTATTGACTCAACGAAAGGCAGATTGACAGGTATAGGAACTGTCAATAAACGCCGTTCGGGAAATGACATATATCGTGAAAATCATGAGTATGTTTTGTACATAGGATTTAATTTTATCGGAACTTATGAATTGGCTGATAAAATTATAAAAAAGTATGTGGACATATTCAACACATCTGTTTTACCAATGGGATATAAAGTCGAATCTATTCGAAGATATTGGACTTTGGATGAGCAAAAACAACAAACAAAATTATTATTGTTTGTTGTTCTGATTATTTTTGGAGTATGTGCTATTCTTTTTGAATCGTTACGAAAACCACTTGCAATAATATTTATGATTCCTTTAGGTTTTATCGGATTATTTCTTACTTTTGCATGGTTTAATGTAATATTTGACCAAGGCGGTTTTGCTGCAATGATTATGTTATGTGGTATTGTTGTAAACGCGGGGATTTATATAATAAACGAATATAATACAATACGGCGTCAATCGAATGTATCAAACATCAAAGTTTTTACAAAAGCGTTTAATCGCAAATTTATTCCTGCAATGCTGACAATAATTTCTACGGTTTTAGGACTTATCCCATTTTTGTTCGATGGTAATAATACTGTTTTTTGGTTTGCATTTGCGGCTGGCGTAATAGGAGGAATGATTTTTTCGATAATTGCATTAATAATATTTTTACCAATTTTTCTGCCTCTTAATCAGCCGCCAGAGTCAGCGCATTAAAAACGGGAAAATCATCAGATATTGCAGTTTGGTATTATTTTCTGTATGTCGCCTTGACAGCCTCAATTATTCTTCCAGAATTTAGCCTTGTTTTATATATCGAACATAAGACTAAACGGGAGAAAGTTAATTGAGATATTAAGGAAAATATGATTGAATAAGGTTTTTTCAAATCAACAAACTTAAAGTTCAATGTATTTTTGTATCTTTGTGGCGGTATGAATTTATTTTTTGAAGACAAACAAACTTTTGCCCAGCGCATTAAGAAACACCAGACAGGAATATATATAACCCTTATACTTCATCTGTTGATAGTTATATTTTTGCTTGCTTACAAAATCAATGCGATGAAAGACAGAAAAATGACTGTCGAGATAGATTTTTCGCGCGAAACGGCAAAAGAAGCAGAAGAAAAACTGTTACGCGAAAAAGAACAGCTTGTCGCCGAAATTGACAAACTTTTCAAAGATGCCCGCGAAGGCAGGGTGATACGCAATGTGGCTGTAAATTCGGAAGATTTACTCAGTTCAACATTGAAAGATGACAAGGGAATAAACGAAAAAGTTTATGAAGATGCCCGACAGTTGCAGGAAAAATTAGATGCAAACAGAAAAAAAATGCAGGATTTGCAAACCTCGGCAAATGAAGTTCCCGTTCCTGAAAACAAAAACAGCAGCAAGCCGGACAGCGAAAGTTATAAAGGCGCTTCGGTAATAAAATATACGCTCGAAGGCAGGCGGGCAATGTATTTGCCTGTGCCTGTGTACAAATGTTTGCAGGGAGGCGATGTATGCATGCAGATAGAAGTAAATCAAAACGGTTATGTGGTCAAGGCAAATGTTGTTTCGGCAGTGTCGGCAGTTGACGAATGTTTGCGCGAAGCGGCGACAAATGCAGCAAAACTGTCACGCTTCAATGCGGATGATAGCGCGCCTAAATTACAGACAGGAACGGTCGTTTACAGATTTGTTGCCCAGTAAATTTCTTTTTTTGCTGATTTTTTGATTTGCTCTTCTCCTAATTCTTAATTGACTTTTCAACCTTATAACCTTATAACAAAAAACAAACAATTTATCAACAATTCACAATCGGCGATTGAATTATGTTTTTTTTTACTAATTTTGCGCTTTACTCAGTACTCTGAAAATATAAAATCGTATAATACAATGTCAAAAGTTATAGCAATAGCAAATCAAAAAGGCGGAGTAGGCAAAACAACAACAGCGGTTAATCTGGCAGCAAGTCTGGCAGTTTTGGAATACCGCATTTTGCTGATAGATGCCGACCCGCAGGCAAACAGTACATCAACGCTGGGATTTGAACTGAACAATATTCAAAATTCCATTTACGAATGTCTGGTTGAAAGAATAGCGCCGCGCGATGCAATACTGCATACCGAAATCAAAGGTTTTGACCTGATACCTTCGCATATTAACCTTGTAGGCGCCGAAATTGAAATGATAAAGGTTACCGACCGCGAACAAATAATGAAATCTGCAATCAGCGACCTTAAAGATGATTACGATTTTGTTATTATCGACTGTTCGCCCTCGCTTGGAATAATCACCGTAAACGCATTGACGGCTGCCGATTCGGTAATAATACCCGTTCAGTGCGAATATTATGCTCTCGAAGGTTTGGGAAAACTGTTGAATACAATAAAAATAATAAAGACTCAACTCAATCCCGAACTTATAATCGAAGGATTTCTGCTGTCGATGTTCGATTCGCGTTTGAGGCTGTCAAATCAGGTTGTTGACGAAGTCCGCTCTCATTTCAAAGACATGGTTTTCGACACCGTCATACAGCGAAATGTGAAACTTGCCGAAGCCCCATCGCACAACAAACCTGTAATATTGTACGATGCAGGTTCGAGCGGTGCGGCAAGTTATCTGAATCTGGCAAAAGAACTTATACAGCGGATAAAAAGAAGATACCGGCAGGAAAAATAAATAACAAACAGTAAACATAATAAATACTTTATGATTAAAGACAGTATTGCAAAATCAATTATGGCAAAGAAAGAATCAGCATTGGGAAAAGGTCTGGGAGCATTGCTCGGAGATGCTCAAAATGTAGAACAGGCTCGCGAACAGGTGCGCGGAATATCTGAAATAAACGTTAACGATATTGACGAAAATCCATACCAGCCGCGTATAAATTTTGACGAAGACTCTTTGAACGAATTAGCCGTATCAATCAAAGAACACGGAATAATTCAACCGATAACAGTCCGTCAGGTTGATGAAAAAAAATATCAGATAATAAGCGGCGAACGGCGATTCAGAGCCTCGAAAGTTGCAGGATTGAAAAAAATACCGGCATACATCAGAACCTCCAACGATCAGGAAATGCTCGAACTTGCACTGATAGAAAATATTCAGCGCGAAGATCTGGATGCAATCGAAGTAGCAACAAGTTTTAACCGACTGATTGAAGAATGCGACCTCACTCAGGAATCGCTCGGCAGCCGCGTAGGCAAAAAACGCGCAACAGTTACAAACTATTTGCGCCTGCTTCGGCTTCCGGCAGAAATACAGCTGTATATTCGCAACAAACAAATGTCGATGGGACAGGCAAGAGCAATTCTCAACATCAACGACGCAAAACAGCAAAACACAATAGCCAAAAAAATTGTTGACGAAGGCTGGAGCGTACGTCAGGTCGAAGATGCCGTCCGAAAACTCTCGCAGGTAAAAACACAAAAAGAAACAGTCGAACAGACAGTCGAAGAATTTCCCGAAAAATATTACAAACTCACAGATGCACTGCGAAAATATTTCAACAGCAACGTAAACATCAAACCCGAAAAAAACGGAGGCGGACGAATAATAATATCGTTCGACAGCGAAGCCGAAATAGACAAACTGCTCGAAAAACTCGACGCATGGATATGGTAGAACACGCATAAGGCTCGAAAAATGATAAAAAATATTTGAATTAAGAAGATAAAAAATTGAAATGAAGACGAAAATATCCGAAATATTGAGCTAAATATCCGAAATATTGAGCTAAATATCCGAAATATTGAACTCAATATCTGAAATATTGAACTCAATATCTGAAATATTGAACTCAATATCTGAAATATTGAACTCAATATCTGAAATATTGAACTCAATATCTGAAATATTGAACT
>JAISYZ010000168.1 GCA_031269545.1 Prevotellaceae bacterium | reverse complement strand
TATGCAGGTTTGGGAAATCCTCCCGAAGCCGAACGTCCCTGTAAACTGAACGACACGCCTTGTTCGCTTGTAGTAAATCCTGTTTGCGTATTTGCTGTGCGAGTCGGTTCATCGTTTTTCCCCGAGCCGTTGTAAAGACTGTTGTCTTTTATTTTGTTACGCTCGTCGCCTTCGTCTGTGCCGTCTGTTGTGCTTTTGAAAAGCGCTTTTTCGTAGACTTTCGGCTGTGGCGGTTCGTATCGGTCGACATCACCTTTGTTGCCTGCTGTTACAGGTCGTGTATTGGGTTTACTGTTTGCCAGTTCCTTTTTCAATCGTGCAACTTCAGCTTCTGCCGCCAATGCCCGCTTGCGTGCGTCTTCCAGTTCTTTTGTCTTTTTAAGCACTTCGGTTATACGGCGGTTTACTTCGTCGGGATCAACGGTCATTTCGGCTTTGATGTAATACGTGGCACTCCACTGTTCGTCAAGCATTTTCATCTCTACTATGCCTGCCGTGATGTCTTCTATCTTTTCGGCATATTCCAGAAACGTGCTATCCCGACGAAGCATCCGTTCAGTGTGCAGAAACTCGCCCACTTCGCGCAGCAATATATTGCGTATTTGGGTAGTAGCTATAGCTCGAGCCGTAACTTTACTGTCGGTTTCGCTTGCCTGATAGATATAGTCGCGAGTAAATGTTTTTTTCTGCGCCTGCAAGTTTGCAATAGCAAAGGTTGCAAGCATAATTACTAACAGTATTTTTTTCATGTTTTTGTTTATATAAAATATAATTTTTCTACTCTTTTCGATTTTCGAATGTTCGTTCCTTTCTTTTGTTTAAGGTGGTTTTGCAGAAATAATCGTTACCACCGCCTGTCCAAACTCAAATTCATTTTGAAATACGCACATAAAAAAAGCGCGGATAAACTCTTATATTTTATTCGCTTTTCGAGGTCTTCAACTACCTAAATCCAACAAACTTCAATGAGTGATGCCCACGCAGGAAACGGCGTGAGCGTTCATCGCTTTATTCTGTTGGATTCTTGAAATTGTTGAAGTTTCGAAAAGTCAGAACATCGGCTAAATGCTTTTTCCAATAAATTTTATAATGTGCGTATTGTCCGCTTTGTTATTTCATCCATAAGCATACAATATTTTACATTATTTCCACAAAGTTATAACATTATTTAATTAATGCAAAAATTTCATGAAAGATTTTTACGAAAACAGAAGGCATTTTAAGGTCGGAGCCTTTAATTATTCACTGTTAACTGTTAATTAATTTATTGGTTTTGTCGTTTGTTAAAGCGCCGTTGGTAAAATTTTGATTACATTTGCCCTTCAAAATATTTGTAACATAGAAAAATAAAAAATTATGATAGAAAAATCAACTTTGAAATTTTTGTCGGAACTGAGTAAAAACAACTATCGCGAATGGTTTAACGACAATAAAATCAGATACGAAGCCGCCCGCGACAATGTGCTGGATGCAAGTAAAAAATTATATACGGAAATCAGCAAGTTCGATTCAAATATAATTTTTGATGATCCAAAAAAATGTATGTTCCGTATTTATCGCGACACACGTTTTTATAAATATAAAGAACCTTACAAAACGAATATAGGCATAGTTTTCAGCCCCGATGGCACAAAAAAATGTCAGTTGTCATCATATTACATGCATATTGAACCTGATAGCAGTTTTGTTTCGTGTGGAGTTTATATGCCTGATGCTGAAATTCTTAAAGCCATACGTTTGGCAATTTATGAAGATTTTGAAGTATTTTCGAAAATAGTTGAAAACAAAATTTTCAAAAAACATTTTGGAACTCTTTGCAGAGATGAAGACTGTTTGAGCCGCGTACCTGTCGGTTTTGACAAGGATTCGCCTGCGTGCGATTATCTCAAATTAAAGCATTTTTATGTGTTCCAGTCGTTTTCTAATAACGAAGTTTGCAACAGTGATTTTGTTGAAAATGCCGCCCAAGCGCTTAAATTGACAAAACCTTTGCACGACTGGCTAAATAAGGCAATTTTGAATTGAACGTAAAGTAATCGAACGGATTTAAGTTTTTATATCATAAACGTTTTTAATATGCATTAAAGATATTTATCAAAAAAAAACGTATAAAAATTCAAAATTTAGTTTTTATTATTCAAATTTTTATTACTTTTGCAGCCGAATTCAAACATGGTGAACGTAGCTCAGTAGGTTAGAGCATCGGATTGTGGTTCCGAGGGTCGTGGGTTCGAGTCCCATCTTTCACCCAAAATTTGTAAATACCTATATTTCAGCAGTTTTTAGTTGAGAATTTAGATAAATACAATTAAAATACAGTTGAAATACATTTTTAATACTGTGAGTTGATTCCAAAAAAAATTAACGAACCATGCGCTAAATACATGACAAAAATATTTCATTCTGTATAAATACCTGAATATTAACAATATACAATAATGTTTATTTTAAAAGACTTTGAATTTTTTATCGTAGTTTTTCATTTTTAAATTGTTATAATAAGATAAAAATATCAGGGTCAACAACAAAGTACACAGATAATTGTAATTCTTTAATTATTATAAAACTGCATTTACTGCTTGAATTTACCCAAGACTGCAAACCATAACACAACATCTCATCATTATTCATTTTTTTTCTATTTTTGCAAATCAATATAAAAAACAATGAACAAAAAAACGATAAAAATATTGAAATATCTGTTTTTTCTCGCGCTGGCAATAACGCTAATGTATATCGCTTTCAAATCTATTGATTTCGATTATTTTATCGACGGATTGCGGAATGTCAATTACTGGCTTGTTGCCTTATCGGTAATCATAGGTATTGCAGGATATGTTTTTCGCGTATTGCGATGGAAAATTCTGATTGATTCGCTCGGATACAATGTTTCGCCTAAAAATGTATATAATGCAACCATGATAGGTTATCTGGCAAATTTCACAATACCGCGCATAGGCGAAGTAATACGCTGTTCGGTGTTGAAAAAAACCGACAAAATAGATTTTGAAAAAACATTGGGAACAGTAATAGTTGAACGCTGTTACGATTTGATTTTCCTGCTTTTTTTTCTGATTTTTATTGTTATTATACGCTTTGAGATGTTCGGATCTTTTATTGCGGAAAAAATATATCAACCCTTAATTGAGAAAGTATCGGCAATACCGATATTTCTGATTATAAGCGCAATAATTGTCATCGGAGTGGTTTTATTTTTGTTTTTTTACATTCGTAAAAGAATTAACAAAATCATAAAAGGCTTAATATCAGGATTAAAGACAGGAATAAAAATGAAAAATTACAAAAAATTTCTTGTTTATACAATTTTAATATATCTTTGCTACTGGCTTACCGGATTTTTAGTGCTGAAAGCCACACCGACAACATTATCTCTTAATGCAATGGATGCATTGTTTTTGTTTGTCATTGGAGCTTTCGGATGGGTCATTCCTGCACAGGGTGGATTTGGTTCATATCACATTTTGGTGGCTTTGGGATTAGGAGTTTATGGAATTTCGTATGAAGATGGAATAGTAGTTGCAACAATTGCGCACGAGTCGCAAGTAATATTTATGATATTGCTCGGATTTGTGTCGCTGGTAATGTTTCTTATATTTTGCAGGAAAGCAAAAAACATATATACAAAAGTTTAACAAAAGTAAGTAAATTATGGTACAACAAACAATTATCAAAACCGAACTTGAACGCATTCAATCGCGTATTCATAAAGATGATATTGCAAGTTTGGATAAAAAATTAGCTTATTGGCGATTTAAATCATATAAAATCGTTTTTATTTTTGGTAATTATGATATTTTAGACAGAAAAAAGATTGAATATCTTGCTCAGGTTGCAGATTTCGGCAACAGGCTTGTAATAGGGCTGCGCTCTGATGATGCGGTAAAACGCTTGGGAATGAACCTCAACAACGATGAATACACACGGGCAACAGTTTTAGCAACTTTGCGATTTGTAAGCCGCGTTGAAATTATTGATGATGAATCGCCGTTTGAATTTATAAAGATTCTCAAACCGCATATCCTTGTCGATTCAAAAACAGATGCAAAACAAGCCGTCTGTTACGAAACAATAATTGCAAACGGAGGAAAAGTTGAATTGATAGATTGAAAAACATATAAACAGTATGGCAAAAGTTAAAAAAACATTCTTTTGTAGAAATTGTGGACACGAATCTGCAAAATGGTTAGGATGTTGTCCGTCTTGTGGAGAATGGAATACTTTTGTTGAAGAAATCGTTTCAAAACCAACAACATCTGCTGTAGGAATCAATAACTCAAATTCGCAGGCTCAACTTATCAGCGATATAGATTTTTCTAACGAATTGCGTATAGATTTAAATTCGGCAGAAGTTAACAGAATACTTGGTGGCGGCTTGGTTTGCGGTTCAATGATTCTTATCGGAGGAGAGCCGGGAATAGGAAAATCAACCTTGAGCCTGCAAATTGCGCTTAATTGTCCTAAACTCAAAACTCTTTACGTATCAGGCGAAGAAAGTGCGCAACAAATAAAAATTCGCTCAACACGACTTGGAGCAGGCGATGCTCAATGTTACGTTTTAAGCGAAACATTGCTCGAAACAATTATAATGCACTCCAAAGAAATAAAACCTGATATTCTTATAATAGATTCTATTCAAACGCTTTACACCGAACGCATAGACTCGTCGGCAGGAAGTATTTCACAAATTCGCGACTGCGCAATGCAACTGCTTAAATTTGCAAAAGAAACAAATACTCCGATTTTTGTCATCGGACATATAACCAAAGATGGAACTCTTGCAGGTCCTAAAGTTTTGGAACATATAGTAGATGTTGTATTGCAATTCGAAGGCGACAATAATCACGCATACCGTATTTTGCGTGCAGCAAAAAACCGTTTTGGCTCGACAGCCGAAATTGGGATTTTTGAAATGCAGCACAACGGTTTGCGCGAAATTGAAAATCCTTCGGAAATACTTATTTCGCAACACAACGATTCATCGTTTAGCGGAGTTGCAATTGCCGCCACGATGGATGGCGCCCGTCCGTTATTTATTGAAACACAATCGCTTGTCAGCACGGCGGCTTATGGCGTTCCTCAACGTTCGACAACAGGAATAGATGTTAGGCGACTGAACATGTTGCTTGCCGTACTCGAAAAACGCGCAGGATTTCGCTTGGCTACGAAAGATGTTTTTTTCAATATTACAGGAGGTTTGCGCATTTCAGATACTGCTGCAGATATGGCGATTGTAAGTTCCGTACTTTCATCTAATTTTGATATTTCGATACCGATACATTGTTGCTTCTGCGCCGAAGTTGGACTTACGGGAGAATTTCGTCCTGTGCCTCACATCAACCAGAGGATTATCGAAGCCGCTCGGCTGAATTTCAAAAAAATATTCATTTCAAAATACAATAAACTCGAAGAAAACTTACCTCCAAGCATTGAAATAATTTCTGTTGCAAAAATTGAAGAATTAATGAAAAATCTTTTCAGAAGAGATTGATATAAAATCCCAAAAGTGTGATTTTCTCGCAATTATACTTTGCGATGTGTGAAAATGCGAGATTAAAAAGAAAAATCTAAAATTTCCGGATTGGCTACGCCGAGCTTCGGTTGCTTCACCCTGCGGGTTCGCAATGACGACAAGGATTAGAGCGTCATTGCAAAGACGTAACCTGAAGTAATCCAGAATGTCAAAAACTCACAAATTTATACCTAACGAAGTATATAACAACAGATGAAATTTATAAAGAATACAATAATTTGTTATTTTCATAAAAAAAATATGAAAATATAACCAATGTAAAAATTAATTAAGATTTAATATTAACATGTCAACTTTTTTTGACACATGTCATTAGGTTATCCTAAATTTTTTATCAACATTTTATGTTTATAAAGATTAAAATTGCATCGCTAATTTTGAACTGTAAAAATAAATAAATTATATGCCGAAAAAATACACAAAAAAAGAAGAAACATCTGATATAAAAGATGTTGGCTTACAACTTGGTAAAGTACCACCACAAGCATTGCAACTCGAAGAAGCCGTACTTGGCTCGATGATGATAGAACAGGATTTATTCATCGATTTGCAAAACATTCTTAAACCTGACAGTTTTTATAAGGAATCGCATAAAAAAATATATGGCGTAATGCAGGAACTTGCTACAAGTCAAAATCCTATAGATTTATACACTGTCATAGAAAAACTTAAGGCTTACGGCATATTAAACGAAGTCGGAGGCGAAACTTACCTGGTTGAACTGACGCAAAAAGTTGCATCGGGCGCACATGCCGAATATCATGCGCGTGTCATTGCACAACGTTTCATACAGCGCGAACTTATTCGCATAGCAAGCGATATTCAGAAAAAATCGTTCGACGAAACTCTCGATGTTAATGATTTACTTAATGAAGCGCAACAGGAAATTTTTACTCTTGCCGAAGGAAATATTACTCGTGAGCCTCAACGTGTGAATATAGTTTTACGCGAAGCAATGGAAGAAATCGAACGCGCCAAGGACAGCGAAGCCGGCGTAAGCGGAATACCTTCAGGATTTACATCGGTTGACAGAATTACCAACGGATGGCAACGTTCCGATTTGATCATCGCCGCCGCTCGTCCATCAATGGGAAAAACGGCATTTGTGCTTACTATGGCGCGAAACATATCGGTTGAACATAAAATTCCCGTCGCTTTTTTTTCACTCGAAATGGACTCCGTGCAACTTATAAGACGATTGATAGTAAGCGAATCAAAAATACGTTCCGAAAAAATACGAAGCGGAAATTTGAACGAAGCCGACTGGGCGCATCTCGAACGAAGCATAAAAGATCTTACCGAAGCGCCTTTATTCATTGACGATACGCCTGCGCTGTCGATCTACGAATTTCGTTCAAAAGCGCGTAAATTGAAAGCCGCACAGAATATTCAACTGATAGTTATCGATTATTTGCAATTAATGTCGGGACCTCCCGAATTAAAAAAGATGCGCGAACAGGAAGTTTCGGCAATATCACGCGCATTGAAAGCAATAGCAAAAGAATTAAAAGTTCCGATTATAGCACTGTCGCAATTAAATCGCTCGGCAGAAGTAAGCGGCAACAAACGTCCGCAATTATCAAACCTGCGCGAGTCGGGAGCAATTGAACAGGATGCTGATCTGGTTCTGTTCATACATCGTCCCGAATACTACGGCTTCAAAGAAGGCGAAAACAATGAAAATCTGGAAGGTATTGCAGAAATAATAATTGCAAAACATCGTAACGGAGCGACAGCGGATGTTAAATTACGATTTATCAAAGAAGAAGCACGATTTGCCGAAATTGAAGATTATCAGTTAATGCCTCCGCAGGTATATGAAAACGAAACCCACAAAGCAAATCTTCGCGATGTAGATACATCAAAATACAGAGTTGACGACAGTATATACGCAAATTATACATTTGAACATGAACACGAAAGTCCGTTTTTATAATCAATGAATTTTCGGTTTAATGACTTTATTTATAACAATTTACAAATAAGGACGGACATTAATGTCAGTATGGCAATTGAAATTTAGCAATTCCCCAATATTTTCAAAGCCGTTGTCATGCTTACTGTCTTTATTTGTCAACCAAATTCAGATTTTGTCATTTTGCTTTCATATTTTCAAAAAAATCCACAAATTTTTTATGATTTACAGAAACGCAAACACGTGAATATTTTGCCGCTTCCTGCTTGCGCGACAGAGTAAATTTTGAGAGCGACACGCTTCCTATTCTGTTTGCAAGCAATTCGTCTTCGCTTATGTTTACAATTGCAAAAATTCCTACGGGAACAGATTCACTGTAAAATTCATTTGCAATAAATCCCGATTCGTTCAAATATTTTATGTTTTTTGTTATTTCGGATACTGTTGCAGTTTTAAAATCTGTTACGGCTTTTTTACCGATTTCCGTAGTAAGTAATTTTTCGACAAGAATTTGAGCGAATGCATTTGTTCCGTTTGTTGCAAAAGCAAGCCGTACCGCCATTTCGTGATTAAATTCCGCATTTTTGCTGTGAACAAATCCCAAACGCGCTCCGCTAAGTCCCAGCGATTTGCTGAAACTGTCAAGTATCACAAGATTATCAATATCTAAGAGTCGAGTGTAAAAATCATCATTTTTGTCGTAAAAAACACGGCGATACGGACTGTCGTAAAAAACAACCGTTCCGTTGTCGTTAAGTTTTTTTATCATTGCAAATATTTCATCATCAGCATATTTGTTTCCAAAAGGATTTCCCGGATCTCCTAATAATACTGCACAATCTTTGAGTTCGGGCGTTATTTTTTTCAAATTATCAAACGAATCGTATTCATCATATTCGATATTGCGGATTTTCATGGCATTATGATAATTTCCCCAATGATAAACAGGAAGATAAATTTTCCGTACATCTGCAATTTGAAAAGCATTGTCGATACCGGGCATTCCGCCGCCGCAAATTGAAATGCACGAAATATCGGTTTTTCCTCCAAAATATTCATTGTTAATAGCATCGCGCAATTCTGCACGTCCCTGACTTGGTGGATATGTCTGTATTTCTTTGCTGTTGAAGTTAATATCTTTTACAACTTCACTCAAATCAATATTTACAACTGAATTGATTCCGCGCTGTAAAAATAAATATTCCTGTCCTGTTTCAGCGCTCAATTGCTGTATTTTTCTTCCCATTTCGTGAATTGCGGGAAGCGCTACGCCTGTTTTTTTAATTTTCATAATTATTATATTTTATTTTTGAACAAAATTACTACTTTTGTGCGAGATTATTATCAAATAATTTGATTTTTTTATTGATGTATGAAATAAATATTTATGATTGAGCGTGAAAATCCGTTGGATAAAGAGATATTCAAAATAATTGCCGAAGTTGCAAAAACCGAGCAGCGGCGCACTTTTGTCATTGGTGGATTTGTTCGCGATTATTTTTTGCAGCGTCCGTCTAATGATGTTGATATTGTTATCGAAGGAAACGGTATTGATATAGCCCAAAAAGTGGCAAAAGCAACAGGAAGTAAAAAAATCGCCGTTTTCAAAAATTTTGGCACGGCAATGTTGCATTACAAAGATATTGATATTGAATTTGTTGGCGCTCGCAAAGAGTCATACTACAGTAATTCGCGCAAACCTTTTGTCGAAAGCGGAACTCTTGAAGACGATCAAAATCGGCGAGATTTTACAATTAATGCATTGGCTTTCAGTCTGAACGAAGAAGATTTTGGCATGTTAATCGATCCTTTTGGCGGAATACAGGATTTGCATGACAAAATCATCCGTACGCCTCTCGATCCTGATACGACTTTTTCAGATGATCCATTGCGAATGATGCGGGCAATCAGATTTGCAACGCAACTGCAATTTAAAATTGATGATAATGTCTTTGAATCAATACGCAACAACAGACAGCGGCTGAAAATTGTGTCGATGGAACGAATAAGTTACGAACTGAATAAAATATTAAGATCGCCAAAACCATCAACAGGATTTAAATTGCTCGACAAAGCCGAAATATTAAACATGATTTTGCCTCAACTTTCAGACCTTAAAGGCGTTGAAACTGTAGATGGAAAACATCATAAAGATAATTTTTTGCATACGCTCGAAGTTGTTGACAACGTCAGTAAAACAAGTAACAATTTTTGGCTGCGCTGGGCTGCGCTGCTGCACGACATTGCAAAATATGCAACAAAACGCTACGATGCCGAACACGGTTGGACTTTTCATGGGCATGAATATATTGGCGGCAAAATGATTCCTTCCGTTTTTTCTAAACTTAGATTGCCGTTGAACGAAAAAATGAGATATGTGCAGAAACTTGTTTCGTTGCATTTGCGTCCAATCGCTTTGTCGCTCGACGAAGTTACCGATTCGGCTGTTCGACGATTGCTTTTCGATGCTGGAGATGATATTGACGACTTAATGCTGCTTTGCGAAGCCGATATAACATCCAAAAACGAACAAACACAAAAACGCCATCTCGCTAATTTCCAACTTGTTCGCACAAAACTCAAAGAGATTGAAGAAAAAGACCAAATCAGAAACTTTCAGCCGCCAATATCAGGCGAACTTATTATGGAAACTTACGGATTGCATCCCTGTCGCGAAGTTGGAATCATTAAAAATGCAATAAAAGATGCAATATTGGATGGAATTATAAGAAATGATTATAACGAAGCATACGTTTTTATGCAAAAAAAAGCGGAAAAATTGAATTTAACCGCAAAGAAAAAATAAGAAAATTCAGTTTACTGCACTATAAAAATTCCGATAAAAAGATATTGTTACGGCAAAGGCGCGCAGCCCGAAATAATCTGCCGAATTAAACAGATTTTCACTACGTTTGGAATGATGGTAGATTGTTTCGTCGCTTTACTTCTCGCAAAAACGACATACTGATAAAACGGCATCAAAGCAAGATAAAATATTAATTTATTTCATTGATAATCAATTCCTTAAAAGAATATAAATTATTTATTAATAGATAATTATGAATGAAAATCAGGTGAAGAAATTGCAGGGTTTTATGCAATACGAATTAAAACCCTGCAAATAAAAAAATTTTCTTATTAAACCATTACACAGATAATTGTCAATGAAAATGTCCCGTCAGGGACAACAAGCATCATCAAACCTGACAGGTTTCCGAAACCTGTTAGGTTTAAAATGCCTGTCTGTTAATTTTTTGTATCTGGAAATTTTACTTGTTAAGGAGCGACTATTTATAAAAAAAAGGCTGCATTTTTGAGCAGCCTTTTTTTGTTTAAGAGTATCACAACAATTAGTTTGCCGTTTTATAATCATCCGTAGGAT